>CAZDSN010000452.1:0-4146 GCA_964507675.1 uncultured Ardenticatenaceae bacterium
GGGTTAACTGGGATCCTGGCTCGCGCGTCAATATTGGCGTTATTGATGTAGGTCATACAAGTTGGACAGCGTTTTCGACAGATGATTTTGTTTGCCCGGTAGCTGGCGTTGCGGGATTTTCACTTGAGTTTGATCTGCAAAATGAAACGGCAAATGGGTCGCCGGGCATCAACAGTGAAGCCACATTTTTTGTGGATGCGGTCACTGTGGAGGCGCAACCAGGAGCGTGTCCAATTCAATAAGGTGGTCAGGGAAGGAGTATCTCTTTATAATGCTACGAACGTCAGTGTACAAATGTTTCTGTCAATCAACTAAAATACTAAGCGCCTGGGAACAGCCTTGAAAGCAAAGCGACGGTCTAAAAAGAAGGCGACAACGCCGGCTAAATCGGCGCGCATATGGGAGTGGCTGCTGGCAGCGGCGCTTTTTGCCGGCATTGCCGGCTACTTCTTGCAAGATGCCCTGGGCTATCCCTTGAAGTTCTTAGGCAGCATTATCTGGTGGATGACTCTCGGCGTCACCTTCGTATTGGGGTTTGGCTTTTTTGCCCAGTTCCTGGTCCCCGCCGGCTGGCAGGAAGGGCTGCTGCTGCTGATTTCCTTTTACCGTAACAGCTTCTCCAGGTCATTTGGCCTGACGCCGTCCCCGTCCGCTCCACCGGCGGAGTTGCCCGCCAGTTTTGGTTCGGTGAATGCCGGCATTCTCGACAGCCACATTGCCCTGGCCCTGGTTCGCGGCAATACCTTTTCTCGCGCTGCCGGCCCAGGTTACGTGCGTCTGGAACCGCTGGAAACTATCCGCCACGTCATTGACCTGCGCGTGCATTTGCGCTCCCAGGAAGTAAAAGCCCGTTCCCGTGATGGCATTCCTATCACCACCAGCGTCAGCGCCATTTTTCAAGTGCAGCGACCGGCAGCAGATTCGGTAGATCCCAACCTCCCCTTCCCCTACGAGCGGGATGCTGTTTTCCACCTTACCTATGCCGCCGGCGGCATTGACCCGCGCAGCGGCTTTCTACCCTGGTATGAACGGGTTGCCCCTGAAGCCGCCACCTTGTTAGTGGCAGAACTCTCCCGCCACCCCCTGCATGAGATTTATAGCGACTCGTTGCCAGGGATCAATCCCTTTGCCCTGATTGAAAACCAGCTCAAGCAGCAAATGCGTGACCGTTTTACGCCTCTGGGTATTGACATTCTCAGCATGAGCGTGGGACCATTGACTTTGCCGGCTGATGTCACTAACCAACGCATCCAAAATTGGCAGGCCCACCGCCAAAAAGAGATTGACGCCCAGCGAACTGAGGCCGCCGCCGCTTTTATCGAACGCATGAATCAGGCGCAGGCAGACGTGCAGCGGGAGGTAATCAATAAACTGGCCGATAGTTTGAACACTATCAAGGAGAAAGGCGTTGATCCGCCCCAGGTTTTTACCATGTACATTCTGCGCGTCCTGGAACAAATTGTGGCTGAAGACGTGCGCGAAGCCCGCGTGCCCGGCAGAGTGTTAGCCGCAATCGCCCGGCTACGCGCGTTGGTGGACATCAATCTGTCTGGGGATGAGCGGGATAGGCGGCCTCCCCAGCTGCCGCTGCTTGAATAGAAAACCATGACGCGACGTGTGCGTACTCCCCAGTTAATTAACCGCCGCATCCCGGTGCGCTTTCAACCGGCTAAGTGGGCCCCGGTTCTGTTTTTCCTGCTGATCATTGCCCACTGGCTCTTTGCCCATTACCTGGAACGGATTCACTTCACGGCCACGCCCCCCGGATGGTGGCTGTTTCTCGTCCAATCATCGCCGCCGCTGGACGCCTTCACCGGCAGCGTTACCCACCTGGCTGAATTCTTCTCCTGGCGTGTGCTGCGCCACTTCATCCCTATCATTCTGGGCTGGCTGCTTATTCGCCACGCTGCCATTATGCTGCTGCAGAACCTGTACGACTTGCCTGATGCCGATGCTGCCCGCCAGTTGTTAAGCCGTCTCCGTTCGGGTGGCAGCCGGCAGATCATCATGATCAGACGGGATACGCTGCTGCAGGAGCAACAACGCAGCAGCCACCTGCGTATTGGCGGCCCGGCCCGTGTTTTTATTGGCAGCAGCGACGTGGCTGTTACCGAACGCAATGGCCGCTTCCACCGGGTGCTCGGCCCTGGCATGTATGATTTATTACCCTTTGAGCGCATCTATGCCGTACTTGACTTGCAGCAGCAAGATCGGGAAGCGCCCCAGGTGCGCCTGTTTACCCAGGATGGCATCGAACTGAGCAGCAGCATGGGACTGACATTCCGCATCCACCGCGGCGGGAAGACGCCCACGGCGGCCCAGCCGTATAGTTTCAGCGAGGAGGCTGCCCGCCGCGCTGCCTACACCCAGACCATCACTGCCAAAAGCGTGAAAATGTGGGATGATTTACCCCTGAGTATTGCTGTTAGCAACCTGCGCGAAGTGGTTGCCGGCTTTGATCTGGACAACCTGTTAACCTCTATTGGCCAGGGAACACACGAAAATGTCTTGCAGCAGACGAGAGCGCGCACAGAAGACGTTCTGCGTAGATATGGCGTTGAAGTAGTCAGCATGTGGCTTGGCCCCCTGGAACTGCCCGATGCGGTTACCACTCAACGCATTGCCACCTGGCGGGCGCCGTTGGAAAAAGAACGTTTAACCTCTCTGGCCGGCACCCAAATTGAGGCCATGGAAATAATTGAGCAAAAACGCGCCGAAGCCCGCGTCAGAATGATTGAAGCTATTGCTGATGGCATCCTGCAGGCGCAGCGCGAAAGCGATCCTGGCGTCAGACAATACATGGCAACCCTTCGCCTGATTGAAGTTCTGGAAAACATTGCTCGCCAGTCAGCGTCAGCGGGACTGGAACCAGAGGAATCATTGCCCGATATTTTGCCGCAGCTTCGTGAACTACGCTGGCAATTGCAATTACAACAGGACGAAGGACAATGAGTAACTGTCCATTCTTCATGTTATGCAAGGAACGAAGTTCCTCAACTGCTAAGTTATTCTAGCAGTTACTAAAGGCGTGGGGAACAGTGGGGTTTCCCTCTCTCAGTCAGGAGAAGAAATATGGCCGACCACATCTTAGTTATTGGGGCGACATTGCTGGATACCAAGGGGAAACCATTGGCTGGACTGCAACCGGGCACGTCGAATCCAGCCAATATCACACACACGCGTGGCGGCACAGCGCGCAACGTGGCCGAGAACCTGGGCCGGCTGGGTGCGGACGTTATTTTAATATCTGCCGTGGGAGATGATGAGATGGGACGGCGGTTACTCAGCCAGACGGCAGCCGCCAATGTAAACCTCAACTACGTGCAGGTTGTTCCCGAACACCACACGGGTGCCTACATTGCCATCCTGGATGAAGATGGCGCGCTGTCGGTGGCGTTGGACGATGTATCTGTCATGGAGCAGGTCACCAGCCGTTATCTGTATGATCACCGGCGGTTGTTCAAAGATGCCGGCATGATCATGGCCGATTGCAGTCTCCCTCCCGAAGCGTGGCAGATGGTGGCCCGCATGGCGCAGCATTACAAAGTGCCCCTATGCGCCGACCCCACCTCCGCGCGCCTGGCTTACAAGCTGCGCCCCTATTTATCGCAGCTTCATCTGGTCGTCCCCAATGAAGTCGAAGCGGCCACGCTGCTGGAAATGGATTTTCTGGGCTATGACCCAGACCTGAGCATGGACCTGGCGCGGCAGTTTGTGCGCTCTGGCGTGCAAAACGCCGTCATAACCCTGTCTGATTTTGGCCTGATTTACGCCACCACCCAGGAAACGGGCTATATTCCCGCCAGTTACACCCGCATGGTAGACAGCACAGGTACCGGGGACGCCGTCACCTCCGCCATCATTTTTGGCATGGTCAACGATTTACCCGCCATTGAATCCATCCGCCTGGGCGCTGCCGCCGCCAGCCTGACCTTGCAGACCAGCGAAACCGTCGTCCCCGACCTCAGCCTGGACATGCTCTACGACCACTTGATTGTGTAAACCGTGAATCACAGACTACAAAACGCTTCTTGCACATTGAGAAAATAATCAGGTAATCCCGCCCCCATTGCCAGGGAAGGGGTACTGTAGGGCGAGGGGCAACCCTCGCCCTCTCCGAAAAGCCCTCTCCCCCTTGGGGGACTG
>CAZDSN010000453.1:0-4142 GCA_964507675.1 uncultured Ardenticatenaceae bacterium
TGCTCCTGGGAATACAACACAGACCTCTATGAAGACGAAACCATCGTCAGTCTGGCGGCGCAGTTTGAAACGCTGCTAGGCGCGGCGCTGACTAGCCCAGACAAACCTATCGGGTATCTGCCCCTGTTGACGCCAGATGCCGCAGCCCACATCCTCCAGGAATGGAACCCGCCGCCCATCCCACGCCCCGCCTTCCACAGCGCACACGCCCGCTGCGCCGCCCAGGCGGTTGCCTCCCCAGACGCCATCGCCATCGTCTATCAGGATACCTGTCTCAGCTATGCAGCTTTAGAACAACGCGCCAACCAACTGGCTCACTATCTGCGCCAGCAAGGGGTAAGCGCTGAAACAGTCGTCGGCATCTGCCTGGAACGCACCCCAGAGTTGTTGGTAGCTCTATTGGCCACCCTGAAAGCGGGCGGAGCGTACTTGCCGTTAGACCCTCTCTACCCCGCCAGCCGCCGCGAACATATGCTGCGCGATGCTGGCGCTGCGGTGCTGCTCACCCACAGCCAACTGCTGGAGCAACTCTCTACTTTCAGCGGACACACCCTCTGCCTGGACGCCTGCGCCGACCTGCTGGCGCAGCAAGCAACCACTCCCCCGCCCGTTGCTGTCCAGCCGCAGCAGAGCGCCTACATCATCTACACCTCTGGCTCAACGGGAATGCCCAAAGGGGTTGTCATTTCCAGCGGCGCGCTGGCGGATTACACCGCCACCGCCATCCAAAACTTCCAGGTGACGGCGGCAGACCGCGTACTCCAGTTTGCCTCCATCAGCTTCGACACTGCCGCCGAAGAAATCTATCCCTGCCTCGCCTCTGGCGCTACCCTGGTGCTGCGCAGCGACGATATGCTCGGCCCAGCCGCCCATTTCCTGCGTATCTGCCGGCAGCAGGCTATCACCTTCCTCGACCTGCCCACCGCCTACTGGCATGAACTGACTCGCGGCATGACCGCCGAGACCCTCCTCTGGCCCGAAACAATCCGTCTGGTCATCATCGGCGGGGAACGGGCGCTGCCCGAACGGTGGCAGCAATGGCAAACGCTGGTCAGCTCTCAAGTTCAGTTGGTCAACACCTATGGCCCAACCGAAGGCACCATCGTGGCTATCAGCGACAATCTGAGCCAACGCGAAGCCAGTCACTGGTATGAAGTCCCTCTGGGTCGCCCCATCCCCCATGTGCAGGCTTACATTCTCGACCCATACTTGCAACCCACGCCTGCCGGCATTCCGGGTGAATTGTACATTGGCGGCGCCGGACTGGCGCGGGGGTATCTGCGCCATCCCAGTCTGACTGCCGACCGTTTCATTCCTCATCCTTACAGCAACCAACCGGGAGCGCGACTGTACAAAACGGGCGACCTGGCTCGCTATCTGCCAGATGGCACGATTGAGTTCGTGGGGCGAGTGGATAACCAGGTGAAAATTCGCGGCTTCCGCGTTGAACCAGGTGAAATTGAAGCCAGATTGACGGAACACCCCCAAATAGGACAGGCAGCCGTTATTGCGCGCGCGGATACCCCAGGAAATAGTTACCTCATCGCCTATGTTGTGGGCAGCGAAAACCATACTTTAAGCGTCAATGAGATTCGGACTTTTCTGCAAGAGAAATTGCCCGACTACATGATTCCTGCATCCATAGTGATGCTAGAAACAATGCCTTTGACGACTAGCGGGAAAATTGACCGCCGAATGCTGCCGGCGCCGGAGCGAGAGCGTCCTGAATTGGATGGGGGATATGCGGCGCCGCGCACGCTTTCCGAGGAAATGCTGACAGAACTGTGGGCGGAAACATTGGGAATTGAACAGCCAGGCATCTATGATAATTTCTTTGAACTGGGCGGCCATTCCATGCTGGTCATTCAGCTTATGGCTAAAGTTCAGGATGCTTTTCAGGTCGAACTATCTCTGCGCCTTTTCTTCGAGCAACCCACTATTGCTGAGTTAGCCCTGGCCATAGATGAAATCTTACTAACAGAAATTGAAGGGCTATCTGAAGAGGAAGTGATGGCTCTGTTGGAGGATGAAGAAGCCCTCTCCACAGGTAGTATGTATGCTGAAGGTACGTGACCAGACGCCTGCTGTGCCGACAATAACCCAAACTATACCTGAGATGTTCTGCCGGCAAGCGGCGCAGAGTCCAGATGCGGTGGCTCTAATAGGTGGAGAGCAACACCTGACCTATGACGCCCTGAATAGGCGCGCCAACCAACTGGCTCACTATTTGCGCCAACAGGGCGTCAAACCAGAAGAGTTGGTAGGCGTTTACCTGGATCGTTCGGTGGAAATGGCCGTGGCCCTGCTGGGCGTCCTTAAAGCAGGGGGGGGGTACGTGCCGCTTGATCCTGCCTATCCTGCCGACCGTCTTAAGTACATGTTGCAGGATGGGTATATAAACGTGATCGTAACCGCTCACTCTCGCTGGCAGGATGCCGGCAACCGTGACATAAAGGTTGTCTGTCTTACGAAAGACCATGCCGCTATAGCTGCTGAACCTGACACATCTCCGCCTGTGTTGATTGACGCCGCTAACCTTGCTTACGTCCTCTACACCTCTGGCTCCACGGGTCAGCCCAAAGGCGTTATGGTAACGCACCAGTCGTTAGTAAACCATAGTTACGCCGTGATAGGCGCTTACGATCTGGGTACGCAAGATCGGGTATTGCAGTTTGCCTCCATGAACTTTGATGTAGCCGCAGAAGAGATGTACCCAACCTGGCTGGCTGGCGGCGTCGTTTTTCTACGAATGGCGCACCTGCTTTCCCTGGAAGCGTTTGGGCAACTTGTGACGGCGGCGGCGTTAACGGTCCTTAATCTGCCGGCATCTTACTGGCATGAATGGGTAACCCACCTGGTGCGCTATCAGGAAAAGCCCCCCGCCTGGCTGAGAGCCGTTATCGTCGGCAGCGAAACCGTTTTACCAGAACGACTGCGCCAGTGGCGAGAAACATCCTCCACCCATATCCGGTGGTGGAATGCCTATGGCCCAACCGAAGCGACCATTACGACAACTGTGTACGAACATTGCACGGATGCTGTAACGCTAATCCCCATTGGACGCCCTCTAGCCAATATGACTGCCCATATACTGGATGAATGGGGGCAACCTGTAGCGCCGGGCGCTTCTGGAGAACTGTGCATCGGCGGCATCGGGGTGGCTCGCGGTTACCTACACCAACCTGGGTTAACGGCGGCGAGATTTGTGCCCGATCCTTTTGGGCCGCAGCCAGGGGGCAGATTGTATCGCACTGGCGACCTGGCTCGCCATACGCCAGATGGACAAATTGAATTTCTGGACCGGATTGATCGCCAGGTAAAAATTCGCGGATTCCGCGTTGAGTTGGGTGAAATAGAAGCGGCGCTGCGACAACATCCCGCTGTCCAGGAGGCGGCGGTAGTGATCCCGCAAAGCGCTGGGACCGCGCATCTGGTAGCCTATATGGTGCGCGCAGACAATCAAGAACTGTCTGACAAAATGGCGCGCTCATTCCTGCAAACTTGTCTGCCAGATTATATGCTGCCTGCCAGGTACGTCCTGCTCTCATCGCTGCCGCTGATGCCTAATGGAAAGGTAGATCGGCGCGCCTTAAGCGCCGCCGCTGCGGCACTGCCACCAACAAACCCGGTATTTCCGCGCACACCCATGGAAGATGTTCTGGCCGCCATCTGGAGCCAGGTGTTGGCGGTTGAATCAATCGGCATCCAGGATAACTTTTTTGAGCTAGGAGGAAACTCACTCACTGCCTTACAAACTATCTCGCGCATCAATGCCGCACTGCAAATGCAGTTGACGATGCCGGCATTCTTTGAAAATCCTACCATTGCCCAACTGGCTTTGTGGCTTACCCACAGCGGGACCGCTCTTGCCCCTCCCCTTCTGCCGCCTATCCAGCCACATGCCTTTAGCGCCAACACACCCATTCCTCTTTCCTGGGGGCAACAACAACTGTGGCTCGTTGAACAGTTGCACCCAGGGAACGCTGCTTACAATATTCTTTTTTCGCTGCGCCTGTCTGGTTCCCTGGATATACCCTTATTGGCAAAATGCCTCAACCAGATTCTGGAGCGACATGAAACAATTCGTACAGCCATCATCATGGTTGACAACCAGCCAGCGCAGCAGATTCTGCCGGCATTAA
>CAZDSN010000454.1:0-4140 GCA_964507675.1 uncultured Ardenticatenaceae bacterium
GGGGCACACTGCGGCGAAACTGCTCTACATAATAGGGCTGTTCAGGGCGCGGCCCGACCAGACTCATCTCTCCCATAAAAACATTGATGAGCTGCGGCAGTTCATCAATATCTACATTGCGTAAAAATGTGCCCAGTTTGGTGCGGCGGGGATCATTATCCGTCGTCCAGCCCGGCCCGTCCTTTTCCGCATCCTGGCGCATGGAGCGGAACTTGACCATGGAAAAAGGTTTGCCGTCTAAACCCATGCGATCCTGGACAAAAAACACGGGGCCAGGTGATTCCAGTTTAATAGCCACTGCTACCAGCAGCATTAAAGGCGAAAGCACCACCAGGCCAAATAACGAGCCGGCAATATCTATCAGCCGCTTAAACACCATGAGATAACCCCGCATGGCGAAGTCACGCACGGACAACAGCGGCAAGCCGCCCAGGTCGTCAATCGTGGCCTGGGAAGTCATAAATTGGAAGATGTCCGGAAAGACCTTGATGGTAACGCGCCCCCGCTCACAGTAGGAAATCACGCGCACCACTTCCCGATGCCCCTGCTCGGGAATAACGATCATCACCTCGTCTATGGCGTATTCGTCAATGATCGTGGGCAAATCTTCAGGCACGCCCAGAACAGGAACGCCCATCACCGGTGGCGCGGATCGTTCACTATTCACCAATCCCACCAGTTCATACCCCAGGTTAGTTGCCCATAAGACGCGCTGCAAAATGATGCGGGCCACATCCCCTGTGCCCACGATGATCAGGCGATCGCGCCCCCAGCCGCGCCGCTGCAGTCCATCACGCGCGGCCTGGTGCAGTGTGCGCCCCATCATCAACAGCATAATTGTCGTCAGCCAGGCATAAATGATCATCGCCCGTGGATACTCTACTTCAAAGCTGGTGTTCTTAAATAAGAAGGCAATGACGGCCACGGACATCATGGTGCCGATAGAAACAGCGGCAAAGACGGCATACAACTGGTCAATGCGGGAAACGGCGCGGGGGATGACGTATTGGCGGTAGAAAAACAGCGTGGCGACTATGCTGAAGACGTGCACAAATAGCACAGGGACATAGCGCACCAGGGGTATGGCATTAGCCAGTTCGGCAGGCCAGGGAATCCAACTGCGAAGCTGATAGGCCAGGACAAAGGCCAGCGCCGCCAGCACGGTGTCTAACAACAGGAGGGAAGCGGCATAAATAACGCGAACTCTTTGGGCAACCATAGTCAAAGGGTGAACCAGCAGCGATAACGGTTCATAGGACGTTTATTGACGCGGCGACAGGATGGCGGCTCCGGCCAGCAAGTCAGGCCAGAGCGATGGGCCAGCTTTCAAACCAATTCCAATCATAATGAGCAGATGTAGCCACCAGGGTGTTTGTTGGCGATAATGTTTGTAATAGAAGATGGGCATCGCGCGGTAGAATTCGTATTGCGTCTTTTTACGGTTCTGGCGACTGGAAGCACGCTTGATGTGCAGGACGGTTACGGCGGGATTGTACACGACTCGCCAGCCGGCGTCCTTGATCCGCTTGGCCCAATCCAGGTCTTCGCCATACATCCAAAATCGTTCATCCATCAACCCCACCTGGCGCACGGCCGCGCCGCGCAAGAGCATAAACGCGCCCACGACGGAATCTACGTCGGCCTGTTCATGCTCATCCAGGAAGGTCATATTATAGCGACCAAAGCGGGCCGAATGAGGAAACAGCCGGCTGAGTCCCAAAAAGCGGTAAAGGGAGACCGTTGGAGAAGGGAAACCCCGGCGGCAGGCCAGATCAAGCTCTCCATTGGGCAAAACCAACCGCGGTCCCACAATGCCTACGTCTGTATTCTGATCCATGAATTGGAGCATGACGGCTAGACCATCGGGCGGTAGTTCTGTGTCTGGATTGAGCAGCAAAACATAGCGGGGCGGATCATCGCCGTTGATACCCAACACCCGCAAACCTTGATTATTGCCGGCAGGATACCCCACATTATCTTCATTGGCAATCAACTGCACCTGCGGAAACTCTGCCCGCACCATCGCCACGCTGTCATCCCGTGAGGCATTGTCCACAACAGAAACGGCATAAGTGAAATTGCCGTGGCTGGCAAAAACTGTTTGCAAACAGCGGCGCAGCAGCGCAGACACATTATAGTTTACTATGACGATAGCCAGATCAACCAAAGGGATATCTCCAAATGCCAGATAGCAAGTAAAATAGGTCTGATAGGTTTAAGGTGGCTCCACGTTGGATGGTGGAGGGCGCCAGTCTTCACGATGACGGGGCTGGACGCTTCAGGTTTTCCTTTGATTTCATTTTAACACAGCCAACGGGCGTATCAACTATGGATCAGCAGCGTTTGCTACTTCCTCACCCTACGCTGCCCGTAACTGGCAGCCCGGCATCTATTTCAAAGGGGTATTGTCGCAACATGAAGGAACGGTTCACAGCAGGTTTTATCACGGGCATGGTGGCCTTTGTTGTTTTCCTCTCTGGTTATTGGCTGGGCCAATCCCCAGCCGCTCCTATCCAGTTGTACCGCGGGCAGATGCCGGCATCTCTGGATAAAGACGCATTTGCTCCCTTCTGGGAAGTCTGGGACCTGGTGCACGAACGGTACTTCGACCAGCCACTAGACGATGTGGCTCTGACCACCGGCGCCATTGATGGCATGTTAGCCACACTGGAGGATCGCAACACGCGCTACCTGACGCCCCAGGCCGAAGAAGCAGACCGCGCCAGTATGGAGGGTGAAATTCAGGGCATTGGCGCAGAGGTAGCCAACGAGAATGGCGACATTGTGATTATCGCGCCCATTGATGGCTCACCGGCTGCCGTCGCTGGTTTGCGACCGGGGGATATTCTGCGTCAGGCAGATGGGGTTGATTTAACAGGAATGGATGTCTCGGAAGCGGCGCGGTTGGTGCGCGGCCCTGCCGGCACAACTGTGCACCTGGTCATCGAGCGCGATGGAGAGAGCTTCGAGATAGACATTGTGCGCGACGTCATTAAACTGGCCTCAGTGCGGGGGGAAATGCTCTCCCTGGAAGGGCATAACCTGGCTTACGTCCGTATCAACCGTTTCGCTTTCCCTACTGCCGCCGAGTTAACCACGCTGCTGGAAGAACTGATGCCACAAAATCCCAGCGGCCTGATTCTGGACTTACGCCTGAATCCCGGCGGCAGCCTGGAAACAGTCGTAGAGGTGGCCGATCAATTTCTGCCTGCCGGCATCATATTAACCGAGCGGTTTGGCGATGGTCGCGAAACAGTGTACCGTTCAGAAGATGAGGGGCTGGCTCAAGATGTGCCCATGGTGGTATTAATAGATGAGGGCAGCGCCAGCGCCTCCGAAGTGCTGGCCGGGGCGATTCAGGATCGAGGACGCGGCGTTCTCATTGGAGCCACCTCATTTGGCAAGGGCACCGTGCAATCCGTGCATACGCTGAGTAATGGCGGCGGCTTACGCATTACGATTGCCCGCTGGCTCACGCCGGGCAATCATTGGGTGCATGAGGAAGGGCTGACGCCTGACTATACCGTACTGCGCAGCGAGACCGGTGACGCTAACAGCGATCTCCAACTGCAAGCCGCCATAGATTATCTGCAAGGCAAACCCGTGACCGGGTTATCAGATTCGGAGTAACCGTCTCCAACGACAACTCATCCGGCATGGGCAGCAGTTTCCTAACTGGCGCTTGCGGCGGCGTCTTGCGCCAGCCAGTCGCGGATTTCTGCCGTATGTTGCTGATAATGTACATAACTGTTCTCAGCGACGACTTGCCAGGGTTCCCAGGATGCCGGCATCTCCGCAAAACGCGCCGCCTCCATCAAATCCGCATCTGTCACGTCTTGCAGCGCATCCCACAGATCGGCAAATACCGCGCCGGCTTCCGCCAACACATCCGCCAGCGCCCGTCCCTGGTTGGCGGCAAAAATGGTAGCGTTGCGTTCCGTTGCCGGCAGTTCCCACCACGGTGACCCGCGCAAAGCCCGCTGCCGCAAAACGGTGGCCGCCTCGCGCTCATACCAGGAAACGTGCGCCACGACATCCCGAATAGACCAATTATTAGCCAGAACAGGCAGCGCCATCCGCGTTTCCCCCACCGCAGCGAGGAGCGCTGTCCATGCCGCCCGTTCCGATAACAGCCTGTCT
>CAZDSN010000455.1:0-4131 GCA_964507675.1 uncultured Ardenticatenaceae bacterium
AACAGCGTATTGGCGGCGACGAATTTTGTTTCCAGGTTGGGCAGGGGCAAAATGCCCCGATTTTCGGCGTTATCTTCCAGCCGTTGGTCCACCACCAGCGAAATAAAGAAACGCAGCTTGGCAATTTGCACAGCTATCGGTTGGATGTCCACGCCATAGATGCAGTTTTCAATCAGGTACAGCTTGCGCCCATAATCCAGTTCGTTTCCGGCGAACGCCTCTTCCACGTTGGCAATCTGCTGCTCTAAATCTTGTATGGTTTGCGCCCGGATTTTGCCGTCAGGAATCGCTGCCGCCGTCCGGATCACATCTTCCAGCCGCGCAATTTGCCGCGCCTTCCACTGCGCGTTTTGCGGATCCAACTTGCCCAGAATAAAGACCAGCTTGTGCAAAATCCCCATGGGGAACGCCCCCGAACCGCACGCCGGGTCGAGGATTTTGACGTTATCAATAGCCTCAATCAGCGCCGCCACTTCCGCGGGGTTAAACTGGTGGGGTTCTTCGTTGTAGGCGAAAAGATGGCGCAGCTGCGCTTCCCGGCCACCCGTGGTGCTGGCTCCCGTGGTGCTGGCTCCCGTGGTGCGGGCTTCCAGCCCGCTTCCTTCCCGCCCACTTCCCTCCCGCCCGCCTCCTTCCTCATTTATTTGCAGGCTAGAAGCCTGCGCCACGACCTGGAGATGGTTAGCGATATACTCTTCCACACGCCGCAAGTGAGCTTCATCACGAATAATGCGGTCATGCCACTCTGACTGCCAGAACGCCCCCTGGCGGCCCAATCTTTTGTTGACCTGGTTGGCTGTATACGATTTCCACGAGTGCAGAATATCCTGCAGTTTGTGATCAGCCAGAGGAGTCACCAGGACGTGAACGTGGTTGGGCGCGACCACCCATTTACCCAGGCGGTATCGTTTCCCATCAAAATAACGCAGAGCGTCAGCGACAATGCCATGGTTTTCGGGATCGCGTAAATAGCAGGCGCCCATGCCGGCATCCAGCCACGCCTCAACCCGTTGCGAAAATAGCCGGTTATACTCTACCTTTTGCGCCGGGGTATACGGTTCCTTGTTCTTTTTGAGCCATGCCTCTCTCTCCTCCAAAAACTGCGCCAGCTTTTCTTGCGGAATGGAATCTGCCAGCCGGAAAGTCACAAAATAGGTCACACCCTTTTGCTGCCAGTGAGGCAAATTACGTTCATATACATCTACCGGGGCTAACGGATCGAAAAATGCCGTATCATACAACGTGGCGCGAGCTTCCATCGTGGTGCGGGCTTCCAGCCCGCCTCCCCCCTCATCATATATTGCATGCATTTTAGCCTGCAAATACGCCAGCAGCGATTCATCCACCATATAATTCACAATTTCGCGCGGCGTATAAAAAGAGCCTGTTTGCTTGCGAGCGGTAGTGCCCGTTTCCGGATTGTACGCCGCCAGCAAGTTTTCAAACACCTTGCCCAACAATTCCGGGTCCAGCGCGATTTCTTCTTCAATAGGCGTGTTTTCCGTAATCGTGAACTTATACCGCTGCAGCGTGGCTATCAAGCCGCGCACCCTGTAACGTTTTCCCGATGTGCCATAGGTTGCATTCAGATCAACCTCCCGCTCCCCGCCAAAAAAGAGCCAGTCAGGTACGCGCAGCCCGTTGTCTGGACGGTCAGAAAAGCCATCCACCCGCACCTCTTGACCATTTACCCGACTATCCAGGCATTCAAACAACCCGCCGTTCAAAAAGGGCGCATTCGCAAACAGCGCCAACGCCGCCGCCGGGTCGCGAAAATACCGCTCGTACCGGTAGACGTTATGAACCATAAAGTGCTGGCTTTGCCCTTTTTCCCGCGCGCCGCGAAACTTGCGGTTATCTGGCTTCTGCGGTGTGTTCATTTCCTGGTTCAGGGTGGCAAAAAAGAGGTTTTGCAAGATCGCTTTGTAATAGGTGCTGTCCTGTGGGTCGTTCCATACCAACAACCCTTTTAGTTTCTGCTCGTTAAACAAGTCATCGGACACCAGGCCTTTTTCCTTCAAAAACCAGACAAAAATGAGCCGCGTCAGCAGGCGAATCACGCTGGTGGCATTGCGCGTTTCGTCTGTGCCGGCATCCGGCGGAAACATAACCTGCTCCACCGCCCAGAAATACTAGTCGGCAATCTCTTTGAAGAACCGTTTATTGAGCTCTGAACTGTCCAGCGTCTTTTGCCACGCCTGGTGCAAGGCCACGAAACTATCAAAGGCGTGTACCCGATACAACTCTTCCAGGGACAGATCAAACAGGATTTCCACGTGCGCCCTGTGCGGGTTGGCTATGCGGATGTCCTTAATCAACGTCACCTTTTCCAGCACGTCTTTGCTGCTGTCCCGCTTATGCAAGCGGCGGTTGATGATAGACAGGGTGAGGGTGTCCCCATGCCGGAACAACAGCATCACCGGCATGGTAAACAGCCGGTTTACTTCACGGGTAATTTGCGCCAGTTGAGTGCGGCTGTACTGGCTGCCGCGCAAGGCAATGGCTATAAACAGATAGGATTCAATGATGGCGTTGTTAACCATCTTGCCCTGGCTATCCAACAAAACCAGTTGGTTTGCCTGGTGAATATCGGCGTCGCTGATCTGGCACAGCAAATCCGCTGTTTGCCAATCGGACAACAGCGCTTTACCCCGCTGCCGCAGCGCCCCATTCTGGTCAAACGATTCCAGGAAGGTCTCAGGCTGATTATCCAGGTCAAGCTGACGGTTACTTCTGTAGCCCAGGGTGTTGAGCAAGTGCAGACTGTTTGTTTTCAAGCTGCCCTGCCCAAATTGCTGGATGGCGTGCTGGATATGCTCTTTGATCTGGTTTGCCATATGTTTTGCCTGAATTTTATGAACTGATTCGCTTGTGGCGCGGGCAAGGATGCCCACGCTACAAATAAGCGCGCCCCCGTAGCGCGCGCTTCCAGCCCGCCAATAGTAGGCAAGATGCCGGCGCTACAAGGCGCGCAACATTTGCCGAAACTGCCCTGAATCCACGATGGTAACGTGTGGCAGAGAGGGTAATTCCAGCAAATCTTTATCGCCACTCACCAGATAATTGGCTTGCCCCACAACGGCGTAAGCCAGTAAATAATCATCTTTGGGGTCTCGCATAACGGCAGGAATAGATTCTGTAATCCGGGGTATTTCCTCACAAATCGCCTGCAGCAGTGCCAGGAATCTGTCCAACTGGGCGGCGGTAATAATCTGCAGCAGTTGGGGTTTGCGTCGTACTGTCCTCCCAATTTCGGCCAGCAGCGCTTCCGGGGTCAGCAAGGTCACCTGCCCGGCAGCAGCGGCATCCAGCGTCAAAGCAATAATGTGGTCTTCATGCGGTTTGAGCAAATAAGCGATGAACAGGTTGGTATCTATCAGGACACGCATGGTTCCTCTCCGCCCGGCAGGGCAACCATTGGGCAGTTAACCCGGCGCGACCAGATTTTTTATGGCTTCTCTGGTCACCGCATCAGCCAGTTCGGCTGCCGTTGCCGGTGACATATTGGCGTTTCTATCCCCAACGGTCTGGGCAATCTGGCGCAGCTCTGCTATCGCTTGCTGTCTTCGCCTTCTTTCGCGCGCTTCTTGCAGCAATTCATAATCGGCAAAGGGAATCATGACCGCTTCCGCCTCGCCGCGATTTTGAATGACAATATCCTGGCGATTGCCTTTGATCCAGTTTAGCAGGGCGCTGAGGTTTTGCCTGGTTTCGCTGATAGATGCCGTTTTCATGGTTGACCTGGCGTAACAGCCGTTTTTTCATAAAAGGGTCATTATAGCCCTTTAAGCATACATATTGATAGACAGAATCACGTACATTTTACATCCGTTTTGGGGGTAAGGCAATGGGCAGGGAATGCCTATATCACCGTAGCGTGGGCTTCTAGCCCGCGAATGCCTCAAGAAGGGAACGGGCAAGATGCCCGTGCCACGAGCGTCCATACCCCCGTAGCGTGGGCTTCTAGCCCGCAAATCTTCCAAGAAGAGATCAGGCAAGGATACCCATACCGCGACAGCAATTCTCATTTTGCTTGCCCATCCTGGTCATGAATCTCCTTGCCGGGGATGGGGTAATGTTGGGCGTGGGGCGCGCCGCGCCCCTCGCCCTCTCCGAATAGCCCCCTTCCCC
>CAZDSN010000456.1:0-4128 GCA_964507675.1 uncultured Ardenticatenaceae bacterium
GATGTCGCCTATCTTTGGGAGACGGATGGGCAAATCATCGCCATGCTTATGCCGGATGGGGAGCGCGGCGAAGCGCACATGTCGGTGCATCCAGAGCAGCGTACGCTGGCACTGGAGGAAGAAATGCTGACGGTGGCTGAAGAGCGCCTGCCGGCAATCACGCCCGACAACGGCAAGCGGCTGTGCGTCTGGTCGCCTGCCGCCGACCAATTGCGCCAGGGTCTGCTGCTTCAGCGCGGTTACGCCAAAGCGGATTGGCCCGAATACCAGTGGCGGCGAGAGTTGGACGGAGTTATTTCCCCGATGCCGGCTGCGCCGGGCTATACCATCCGCTCCCTGGGGGATGGCCTGGAACTACTAGAGCGCTGCTACGCTTCGGGATTAGGCTTTCATGAGGGGGACATCCGCATTGCGGTGGAAAACAGGGACGATCCCACCTGGTACCGCCATATTCAAACAGCCCCCCTCTACCGCCGCGACCTGGATCTCGTCGCCATAGCCCCAGACGGCGCGATTGCCGCCTTTTGCACCATCTGGTTCGACGATGTCACCCGCAGCGCTTACTTTGAGCCGGTGGCGACTGTGCCGGCACACCAGCGGCGTGGCCTGGGCAAAGCGCTGATGACCGAAGGGCTGCGGCGGTTGCAGCGCATGGGGTCCACCCTGGCTTCTGTAGGTGGGTATTCGCCGGCAGCCAATGCGCTTTACCACTCCGTCATGGGAGACGACTACGAACTGTATGAACCCTGGGTGAAGGAGTGGTGATCTTGTCTGTTAATTAGACACGATTGACAAGGGGGCGCAGATGTGAACCAGGATCCGCGGATCTCCACGAACCGCCACCTCTACCGGGTGTGCCTGGATACCCCCGCCGACATTGATGACAAACTGCGCCACGGGCTGTGGGACGCCTACGCCCTGAGTCCGCATTGAATCAGGCAAGTAAATGCTCTACAATGTCATCCAGCGCGCAAGGCGCAGGTTGTGGCCCAAAAAGAGCGCTTTCTGCAAGGGTTATTGATTGCCGCTTTATACTGAAGGGTGTGTCGTGAATCTCAGGCGACACATTTTCACTACCCAACTTAAAAAGGAGACGTATGGCTACCTTAAATCGCACCAAGGACAACCCCTGGCAGCTCAAAACCCCGCCCGGGACGTCCGAGTACACAATGCACATTGACGAGAAAGATGGAAAGCAAGTTCTCGTGTGTACGGTTGGCAAGACCGTGCTATTTTACGACGCTCGCTGTATTGATGACCTGTACGCAATGCTCAAGGCTGCTGGCGACTGGGTTGAATTGGGAGGCGCCGATGAGCAGAAACCCGCCACGGAAGGTACAGTGGAGGCGTGGGGCCGCTCTGCAGACAATCCAATCGGTGGCTGGTACGGATTGAAGAAAGGGCTTCGGGGGCGTTTCGGCGTCTACATCCCGCCGTTGATGGAAGAACTCGGCCTTTGCGAGCTAGAACACAATCCCAAGAACAATCGCATCCGTGCAAAGTAAGCCGCCTGACTCTCTATCGAGCCGGCCCACAACGTCAAACCAAAATTTGTCCTTCTCTGTATAATGATAGGGACTGGCCTCGCTAACCACGGATGCACATCACTATTCTGTACAAAGGAACAACCCCATGAGTGTTATCGAAGTTACCAATCTGACCAAGTATTACGGCAAAGCGCGGGGCATTGTAGATGTTTCTTTCAAAGAGGAGGAAGGGGAAATCTTTGGCTTCATTGGGCCGAATGGCGCCGGGAAATCTACCACCATCCGCCTGCTCCTGTCGCTGATCCGGCCCACCAGCGGCAGCGCCAAAGTTTTTGGCAAGGATGTACTCACCCACGGTCCAGAAATCCGCCGCGATATTGGCTACCTGCCTTCGGAAGTCTACTACTATGAAGGGATGAAAGTCATTGACCTGCTTAAGTATTCCGCCAGTTTTTACGAGGGCGACAGTACCCAACGCCTGCACGATTTGTCTACAATCATGGAACTGGATTTGAACCGCCGCATTAGCGACCTGTCTTATGGCAACAAGAAGAAGGTGGGCATCGTGCAAGGCTTGCTGCATAGTCCCAAACTGCTCTTCCTGGATGAGCCGACCGCCGGCCTCGATCCGCTGATGCAGCGCAAATTCTTCGACCTGATCCGCGCCGAGAATGCCCGCGGCGTGACTGTTTTCTTCTCCTCGCACATATTGGGCGAAGTGCAGCGGCTGTGCTCGCGGGTGGGCATCATCCGCGATGGCCGCATTGTGGAAATCTCCGACATCCACACTCTGCAGCAGAACAACTACAAAAAGGTGCGCGTGACGGCTGATGGATTGGAGGCGGCTTCGTTTGATCTCCCAGGGGTGACCAATTTGCAGGCGGACAACGGCGCGGTGCATTTCTTCTTCAAAGGCGATATCAACCTGGTGCTGCAAAAAATCAGCAGCATCCAGGTTGCCGATGTGACCATTGAGGAGCCGACGCTGGAAGAAATCTTCATGCACTACTACGAATAGGCAGAGACCATGAACGCAAACATCTACAGACACGAGTTTCGCACCCGACTGAAATCAGTGGTCATCTGGTCGCTGGCTATAACGGCGCTCGTGGTTATCTTTTTCTCCTTTTTTTCGGTATTTGCCGACCAGGCTGCACTGATGAATGAACTGCTGGCAAGATACCCACCGGAAATGCTGGCCGCCTTCGGCATGCAGAACATGAACATGGCTTCTGTGCTGGGGTTTTACAGTCTCATCTTTTTGTTTGTCCAACTTTGCCTGGCGATCCAGGCCAGCAACTACGGCTTTGGGCTGGTCTCCATTGAAGAGAGTGAATTGACGGCTGACTTTCTGCTGACCAAACCGGTCAGCCGCACGCAGGTGCTGACCAGCAAACTGCTGGCTGCATTAACCAGCCTGATCATCACCAATCTGGTCGTGTGGATGGTCAGTTTCGCCGCCATCGCGCTCTTCCGCGAGGGCCGCGAGTACGAACCAGGCACGTTGCTTCTGCTGCTGCTCAGCATCGTGATCTTCCAACTCTTTTTCCTGAGTGTGGGGCTGGTCATTTCGCTGCTGGTTAAGCGCGTGCGCAACGTGACGCCGTATGCCCTTGGCCTGGGCTTCGGCGCGTATGTATTAAACGCATTCAGCGGCGTGTTTGGCGACGTCACCCTGGAACTGATTACACCCTTTAAGCATCTGGACGCAGCGGCCATCGTGCAGAACGGCGCGTATAATACGCCGCTGGTGCTGCTCAACGTAGCGGTCACCCTGGTTTCGCTGGCGGTCAGTTATTGGCGGTACATCCGCCGCGACATTCCGGCAGTATCGTAAGGAGGCGCATGGTGAACATCTTTCTTCGCGAATTGAAAGCCAACCGCAAATCGCTGCTGATCTGGAGCGTCATTCTGGCTCTGCTGATCATGATCGCCGTGGCTAAGTTTTCCGCCTTTGCCGGCGACCCTGAAATGCTGAAAATGCTGGATTCCATGCCCCCGGCGATGCTGGATGCCTTGAACATGCGCGCCTTTAACCTGACCACGTTGATCGGTTTTTACGGCATCATGTTCATCTACTTTGGATTAATGGGCGCAATCGCCGCCGCCATGTGGGGCAGCGACATCATTTCCAAGGAAGAGCGCGACAAGACGGTCGAGTTTTCATTGGTGCTGCCAGTATCGCGCAGCAGAGTCGTTACCGCCAAGGGGCTGGCGGCTCTGGTCAACTGCGTTGCCTTTGCGCTGATCACCTGGGGGGTGTCGCTGGCGGCGGTGCGTTCGTACGATCCCGACCCGGCCTTCTATGAGTTCCTGGCGCTGGAAATGCAGGCCATGTTCGCCATTGAATTGATCTTCCTGGCCATCGGGCTGCTGCTGGGCTGTGCCATGAAGCAGTACAAACGCTCCGGTTCAACCGCGGTGGCCATCATCCTGACGACCTACTTCATATCCATTATCTCCGTTATGCAGGAGAAGCTGGATTTTCTCAAATATTTCACGCCGTTCAAGTATTTCGACGCGGGCGAACTCTTCCGCAGCGGTAATATGGACGGTGCGTACCTGCTTCTTTCAGCGGCAATTATCCTTGTCAGCCTGTCTGCCGCCTATTGGATTTACAACAAGCGCGATTTATACATTT
>CAZDSN010000457.1:0-4125 GCA_964507675.1 uncultured Ardenticatenaceae bacterium
GTGCTGGTGGGCATGGCTTTGGGCATGTGCCTGTGCCTGGGGCTGCTGGCGTTAGGTAACAACCTGGAACAGCGGCAGCAAGCAGGCACAGCCACGGCCCTGGCGGCAGCCACACAAGCTGCAAAAGCGACGCCCCCGCCCTGGCAGGTTCCCCCGCCGGAACAGGTGCGAGCCGTCAATGAACTGCTGCCCCTGGTGGAAGCTGCGCCCGGCAACCTGTCGCTGCGCCCGGAGTTAATCATCGCCTATTTACAGACCGGCGAAACGGGCACAGCGCAGCAGTTGATCGCGTCCGCCTTTGAGGAGGTTGAAAACGCGGCGGCAGTCATCAATGCTGTCGAAGCCGTTTTGGTCTACCCGGCTTATTATGATCTGGCGCAGACGCTGCTAGAGAATGGTATCCAGCAGTTTCCGGACAACCCGGTGCTTTACCATTTAATGATGATGGAGGTCATTCTGGCGAATCGCGGCTCTGCGGCTGCCGCCGATCTGACCAGGCGCATTCAGAGTCGCCCAGGGATTGAATTCACCGTACAATTGGGGGAAGCTTACCGCGCTTACATGGCCGGCAATTCAGCAGCGGCCATGCGTATTCTGAATAATGGCCTGCGAGATCCAGACAACACGGCGCGCGCGTCGTTTCTTTTTCTCCAGGGTTATCTTTATCAAGAAATGGGCGAACCGCAGCGGTCGTTGACCGCGCTGCAAGCGGCGTTGGCCGAAGAAAATGTGCCGCTGTGGCTGCAAAGTCACATCCGGCGGCTCCTGTCCACGACCCACTATTCACTGACCTCTATTTTATAGGAGGATAATCACGTGCGGAAACCGTTTATTGCCGGCAATTGGAAAATGAACAAAACCGTTGACGAAGCGGTGGCCTTTGTGCGCCAGATTCGTCATGGATTGAATGAAATCGAACGGGTAGACAGCGCTGTTTGCCCTCCGTTTATCGCTTTGCCTGCTGTGGCCGATGCCCTGCGCGGCACCAAAATCGGCGTTGGCGCCCAAAACATGCATTACGCCGAGACGGGCGCTTATACAGGCGAGTGCGCCCCGGCCATGCTCACCCCTTACTGCCAATACGTCATTTTAGGGCACTCCGAACGGCGCGCCTATTACCATGAGACAGACGAGGCCGTTAACCGCAAAATCAAAGCGGCCCTGGCGCATGGCCTGACCCCCATTGTCTGCGTTGGCGAAAGCCTGGAGCAAAATGAGGCTGGCGCCACCCACGCTTTTGTCAGCAGCCAGGTGCGGGCGGCATTCGCCGATATTTCACCTGCACAGGCCATTTTGTGCGTGGTGGCCTACGAACCAATCTGGGCGATTGGCACAGGCAAATCGGCCAACCCTACCAGCGCCGGCAACATCATCGGCCTGACCGTACGCGGCACGCTGGCAGACCTGTTTGGCGAAGACACCGCCCAGAAAATCCGTATCCAGTATGGCGGCAGTGTCAGCCCAGAAAACATTGCCGAGTACATGCAGCATCCGGACATTGACGGCGCCCTGGTTGGCGGGGCCAGCCTGAAACCCAGTTTCGTGGACCTGGTGCGCGGAGCGCAATGACGACAGCATCTGGCCACCGTTCACTGACCCCTGCCGGCGCAGCATATGAATGAATTCCTGGCTCCATTCATCTGGGTAGCGGTGACGCTGCCGCTGTTAGTCGTCGTGCAGCGCTGGATACACCGCCATCTGCACGGCGTTTCCCTGCTGCTCACGGGCAACGCCAACTGGGCCATGATTCTGTACGCCATCGTGCTGCTGCCAGGAGTGTTCTTGCACGAGGTCAGTCACTGGCTGGCTGCCGGCATGTTAGGCGTCCGCACCGGTCGCTTCAGTCTGATTCCACGCGCCCAAAAAGACGGCTCCATCCAGCTTGGCTACGTTGAATATTACAAAAGCCACACGCTGGGGCCATTCCGCGAAAGCGTCATTGGCGGCGCGCCTCTCCTGTTTGGCGTGGCCGCCATCCTGCTCATTGCTTTTCACGTCTTCGACGTTGCCCAGATGGGGGCGGCCATTCAAAGCGGGCAGGTAGGTCAATTGACGGTGGCTCTGGGTCAAATCTTTTCGGCCAGCGATTTTCTGGTGTGGTTTTATCTGCTGTTTGCTATCAGCAACGCCATGTTGCCCAGCCCATCTGACCGGCGCGCCTGGCCTGCCTTCATCATCGTGATGGCGGCGCTGGCCGTGACGCTGACCTTGTTAGGGCTGCAAGAGCTTCTATGGCAGGAGATGGCCGGCCCTACCGCCACCGTCTTTGGGTATCTGGGAGTCGCTTTTTCCCTGGCTTTAGGCGTAGACTTGTTTGTGATGCTGATGTTGGCGCTGGTGGAACGGTTGCTGAGCCGGATCAAGCGGGTGGAACTCATCTATGACAGCTCTACCGCCATCACTGAGCACCAGGTATAAGCCAGAAAGCGCTCCGGCGGCCAACCTGTCCCCCAACTGGCTGCGCTTCTGGCAGGTGTGGCTGGCGCTGGCTTTAGGGGCCGCCGCCTATTTGCGTTTTGCCTATCTCCGTCACAGCGAAATCGGACCAGACCAATCCATCCTTTACCTGATCGCCATGCGCTTCGTCAATGGCGGACCGCTACCTCTGGCCGCCAACAAGTCGTCGGCCGGCATCATGAATCCCCCCCTCATTGAATACCTGCTGGCGCTGCCCTTGCTGCTGCGCACCACTGTGACCAGCCCCATCTTTTTTCAGGCGGCGTTAAGCTGGAGCGGCGTAGCCCTGCTGGCCTGGGGCAGCCGGCGGCTATTCGGCTGGCGCGTGGCCGCGCTGGCCACGATCTTGTTTGCCGTTAACCCCTGGGCCGTCCACTACAGCCGCTTTATCTGGAACCCCAACCCCATCCCCTTTTTCGCCACAGCGCTGCTGTTGGCCCTGTTAGCCATGCTGCTCCCCCCACACGTGCCGCGCAGCCGCCAGCAGGCATCAGAGGCCGGGACGCGCCGTAACGGGGGTTCCGTCTGGTGGCTGGCGCTGGTCCTGCCCTGCCTGGCGGCCATCACGCAGCTTCACTTGAGCGGCCTGGCGCTGCTGCCCACCGTTGGGCTGATTCTACTGCTTACCTGGCGGCGTTGGTTGATGGGCAGAGGGCGCGGCTGGGTCGGCCCGCTGGCAGCGGGGACGCTGTGCGCTTGTCTGCTCTATTTGCCCTTTATCTTGTTTGAGCAAGCCGCTGGCTTTGGGGATATTCAGGCAATTATTAACGCCTTGGCAGGAGGGCGCAGCGCCGTTACAGGCACGGTTCCTCTGGCCGAAACCAATACAGCTTCTCTGGCGCTCACGCTGGAATTGGCCAGCGGCGCGGCGGTATGGGGGACGCAGCCAGCCTGGCCGGCGGCGCTGCCGCCGGGGTTTGCCCTGACCACGCTGGCTCAATGGCTATTTGTGGCCAGCCTCCTGTGGGCGGCAGTGGTCATCATCCACGGCATAAAGTCGCGCCAACCCCTGTCGCCGCCGCGGCTGGCGCAAGGGGTGCTGCTGTTATGGACGCTGCTGCCCGTGCTGCTGTACCTGCGTCACACCGTCTACCTCCAAAATTACTACTTCCTCTACCTCTTTCCCGCCCCTTTTTTATTAACCGCTCTTTGCGTAGATGATGTGTGGCAAAGGGTAAAGAAGGGAGGACTGCCGGCATGGATGCAACAAGCCATCACGGGGGCCAGCATAGCGCTACTGTTGCTGATCACCGCCTGGCAGTTCCTCATTTACCATACCGGAGTGAGGCTGCTCCAGGCAGGGCAGATAGGCCCGGCGCAAACAGCAGAAACAGTAACCGAAGCCATCCATATCACCTCAGATTTGCTGGCGCAGCATCCCGCCTGCGATTTGATCATTCTGGCGGCGGGTGGCTCCGTGGAAAGTTCGCCGTTGGGCTTAGTAGAAGCGTTTGTCCATCCACGCCAGGCGCGCCTGTTGGAAAGTGGTCGGGGTTTTATTCTGCCGGCAGACTGCGCCCTCTATCTGGTAGCCAACCAGGACCCACTGGCGCAGGTCTGGCTGGATACGCAGGCCCAACTGGTAATGCCCTCCTCCGTTGCGCTTCACCCCAATTGGCGTTTTTACTACGTCGCCAACGCGCCCGCAGACGCCACGCCGCCGCTGGC
>CAZDSN010000458.1:0-4105 GCA_964507675.1 uncultured Ardenticatenaceae bacterium
CTTGCGGATCGGTGAAGGAACCGCCCGCCAGCCCGCCTGACCAGTTATGCCCCATACCGCTAACCTCATATTTCTCCAGGACGGTCTGACTCGCATTATCTTCGTAAATCAGGCGCGTATAGCTGCGCCCGCCGGGGACGCTGCCCGGGATGGTTTGTTCGGGCGCGTCATCCACGTTGTCGTTATCCACCCCATCGTCGGCCAGGTCGTTGGTTTGCGCCCATTGGGAGACGACCTGGCTGCCATTAATAGGGTTCACCGTGAAATCGGATGTGCCGTGGAAAACCATCGTCGGCAGGCGGCGGGCGTATGGCCCCATAGCGTTGTAGGCAACGATGCCCTGGTTGTCTGGGCTGGGTCCCCCGTTAGCCATAGCCAGGAAACCGCCGATCTGGCTGGTAGCCGCTTTATATTCCATGCCAGAATGGACGCCAATGCCGGCAAATACGTCGGGATACGCTGCCCCCATAATCACCGCCATAGCCCCGCCGGCGGAGAAACCAAAGACGTAAACCTGACTGTCGTCAATGGTATATTCGCTCTTGACTTCGGCCACAATGCCGGCAATTTCCGCCGGCTCGCCGCCGCCGCGTGATTGGTGTGCGGGAGCGAACCAGTTCCAACATTTGAGCGTGTTGTTGGCGCTGGCCTGCTGCGGGTAAATAGCAATAAAGGTGCGGGCGTCGGCGTAGGTGTTCATTTTGGTGGCGTTGGCGAAGTTGTCCGCGTTTTGCGAACAGCCGTGCAGCATCACCACCAGCGGCACAGGCGCGCCAGGGGTGTAGCCATCGGGAATGAAGACCTTATAGACGCGGCCGTTGTAGTTTTCGCTGAGGAACATGCCGGCAAATGCCGGCGCCACAGAAACAAAGGCCAGAAACAAAGCCAAAACCACGGTCAAACCAACCAGACTGCGCGCGCCACTATTCATGATGTCTCCAACTGAGATGATGGGATTTTAGCGTAACGGCATCCTAAAACGAACCGGTTACAAATCAGTTACGTCGTAGTCTACACGTCATCATAGCGGGAGTCTTCAAGCTGGCGGCGCAGTTTTTCTTCTTCACTCAAGGGCGGCAGGGTCGCTTTGCTCTGTTCGATTTCCGCCTGCTCGGCAGCCCGCAGAGCCTCCAGGCTGTGACGGCGAACCAGGCGCCACTTGCCGCAGTGCGGGCAGCGGTCGAATTTGCTCGCACCCAAATTTAGTCCCCAAAAGTGACGGCTGTACGGCCGGCCGCAGTTGGGGCAAATCGTGCCGCCAGACAGACCATATTTGCGCGGCGCGCCCAATGGCGTCGGGTTACGCCGCTCACTGGTAATGCCGATCACCGCGGGTATAACCACAGCTATCACAATAATGATTGCCAGGGGCAGCAGCATTCGCTTGAGAAACTCGGTGGATTCGCCAGGGTCAACAAAGTTGCGTGTGATTGTACGGCTCTGTAATGCCTGCCCATCGCTGGTATAGCCGACGGCGCTCAGCGTGTGTTGGCCTAAGGCGTAGGTTCCCGTATGAAACTGCAAGCGGAATGGCGGCTCGGTGTCTTCCCCCATGACTTCCCCATCCAGCAAGAACTCCACCCGCACCAGGGTGTCCGGGCCATCCACCCGATATGAGAAAGTGCCTTCAATGTCGCCGCCGAACCCCCCATACCCAAAATCGCGGCTCAATCCCAGATCAAACGTTTCCGTTGCCGGCGTGGCTTCCTGCGCCGCCGCGACGGCGGTTCCCAGAGCCACAATCATGCTTACTAACAAACTCACTCCTAACAGACGTTTCCACATCTTGTCCACTCCATGCTCCCCCTGCCGCTCGCTTGATGCCCCTATCCTTCAGGCGCGCCAGGGGAACCATCCTCGTCTGCCGCGGGCGGGGATGGGGCTGTGGCCTGCATCAGCGCAATCAATTCCGATACGCGGTTGCGACGGTATAAATAGAGGAGCAAACTGCGAACTCTGGTCTGTTTGCTGCCGGCATTCAACTGCTCCCAATCTATATCCAACTTCGCCGCCGCCGTTTGCAGCCCGTCCAGATCATAGTGTGCCAGCAAATAATGTCGCAAAATTGTTGGCGGCGCATCCGCCGACAGTTTCTCCAGACGCGGCAGGCTGGTTGGGGCTGGCGGCGTCAGGATACGTTCCACGGCCAACGCCAGCGCCCCTGTCAATCCCTGCGCCTCGGCCAGATCGATCAGGCGTGTAATCACCTGGTTCACATCCGTATCCAGACCAATCAGGTCATTTTCATTTAAGCCCAGGTCGAAAATCAGATCGAGCACATCCTCCCGCCCAAAACGGCGGCGAAGCTGGTCATACATTTGCTGCCGGTCGAAGACAGTGCCAGGCTGCGAACGCAGGCGGGACGCCGCCGCAGGCGCTGGCTGGCTGGCAGAGGAGGGACCCCCGGCTGCCGCTGTCGCGGCCACGCCTGTGGCTGTCAAGGGACGGAAGACGCTCCACAACCAGACCGCTGCCCCCCCAAATAACGCCCCTTGCAGCACCGAACGAAAGAATCCCAGCGCGGCCACAGCCTCTGCCCCGCCCAAAATCGTGACGAAAGCGTCCAGCAAAATGGCGGTCGTTACCGTTAACAACCCAATGCCCCAGGCAAGGTTAGGGCGGCGGAAAAACATGAAGAAAAAGAAGATAACGACGACAAATCGAAGAATAAGCAGGAAAATGGTCATGGGGAGATTGTAACACTAGTACAAATGGGCGTAAAGGGAGCGTTGGCGCAGCCTGGGGCGGGTGGTATGATGATCGGCATCATGCGCTCTTTTGGTCGTCAAGCTATTATCTGGTTCTTCTTAGGGTTAATGCCGCTGCTGGTGGGTTGCCAGGTGGCTATGATTGATCTGCCCACGCCGGCAGCGCTGGTTCCCACCCTGGCGGTGGCGGGGGTTAATCTCTATTTGCCGCCGCCAACCTGGACGCCCGATCCCAATGCCACGGCTGTGTCCGGAGTGGCGGCGCAGTCGCCCCTGGCTGCGCCGCTGTCTGCCCGCACTCCCAGGCCAACCGTCGTCCTGCCGACCAATACGCCTGTGCCGCCCACGCCCACCGTCACACCCACGCCGCGTCCAGCCACGCCGACGGCTACCCCCTACGCTTTCAGCTTTTTGCGGCTGCCGCCGACCGATGAATTAGGCCCCAGCAAGTTGGGGCTGCATGTGATTCGCAATAACGACCCGCGCATCATGGAATTTGTGCGGCAGGCCCAGCCGGCGCTCATGAAGGCGGTGGATGATGTGGGCTTCTTGGAGGAAGTCAAGGCCGTATCGCCGCGCACGATTACGATTGCCCGCTTGAGCGTGGCCCATCAAGATTACAGCGCCCCCCCCGAGCAGGCAGCGCAAGATTTTGTAGCGTCGCAGCTAGCCACGTATCTGAAGAACCCGTTTGTGGATTATTGGGAGGGATGGAATGAGCCTGACCCTAACTTTGACCGCATGATCTGGTACTCCCGTTTTGAGCAGGAGCGGGTGCGGCTGCTGGCGCAGCATGGGTTGAAGGCAGCCATAGGCGGTTTTGCCACCGGTGTACCGGAGTTTGATGAGTTTCAGTTGTTTTTGCCGGCAATTGACGTCGCCATGCAGCATCAAGGAATCCTGTCGCTGCACGAATATGGTGCGCCGGATATGACCTACCTCTATGGCGGCGCGCTGCCAGGGATGCCCGTTTACGCCGACCGCGGGGCGCTCACTTTCCGCTATCGCTGGTTTTACCGTGACATTTTGGAGCCAGCCAATATGATCATCCCTTTAGCCATTACCGAAGCGGGCATTGACGGCATTATTTCCAACCGTCCTGGCCCGCCAGGCATTGGTTGGCGGGACTTCGGCGGCTATTGGGCGCAGCAGGGCTGGGGAGAAGATGCCACCCAGGCTTTCATTAACCAGTTGGCCTGGTACGATGCCGGCGTACGCCAGGACGGCTACGTTATCGGTTTTGCTTTGTTTACGGCTGGCGGTTTTGATTATTGGCAAAAATATGACGTCAACAACATTTTGCCCCAATTGAGCCAGTACGTTGTCGGGCAGCGTTGATACGTGAAAATCTGCGCCAATTCTGCGTTCCATCTTTGTTTTTCCGACAGGCTCTTGGG
>CAZDSN010000459.1:0-4105 GCA_964507675.1 uncultured Ardenticatenaceae bacterium
AATCTTTGGCATTGCCGAGGGCATCGTGGTAGACACCCACGTCAAGCGCCTGGCAAACCGGCTGGGGTTGACCACAGCCACAGACCCCCAGAAAATTGAGCAAGAGCTGATGCTTCTCGTCCCCTATGACGAGTGGATCGCCATCTCCCATCTGCTTATCTTTCATGGCCGCCGCGTTTGCGCTGCCCGCAAACCGGATTGCCCCCACTGCCCCCTGACCGGCCTCTGCCCGGCAGCTTTTACCCACAATCCTGGGAACGCGCCCGTCGAAGAGGCTTGAAATCCGCCCTTCTATCTGGCGGCAATCCTTGCCTGCCCCCAGGAGCCATAACGACAACACAGCCTGCCTGACGTTTGTAACCTTTTCCGCTTCTATTGTCATATTTCAATTGATCTGAGATGCCAAAAGTATTACTATGTTCGTAGGTAAGCAGCGCCTGTGCCTCCTTGCGGCGCGGGTGAATTGGGTTAGCAACCCTGGCACGCAGATAATTACGGAACAACAAAGCTGGCGCATGGGAGCCATGCTATCCCTTGACACCTGCCCTTTCCCCTCTTACCCGACTCAAACCGGCGTCATAGCTGGGTCGGGCGTTGATTAAATCAAAAGGAGTCCGTCATGAAAAGATGGATGGTAATTTTACTCGTTATGGGGCTATTGCTGGCTGCCCCAGATAGTTTTGCCCAGTCTGAACAGGTCACTCTCACGCCAGACCTGCCATCTGGACAGCCGGTGGGAACTGTGGTCACCTGGACGGTCACGGAAGATATACCGGATCCGGTTGATTATGCCTTCCGTTATGGCCGGGTAGGCGAACCGCTGCACATGATGGTGGACTTTAGCAACAAATACATTTTCCCCTGGACGCCGTTGGCTGATGGGGATTACGTGGTGGAAGCGCGTGTACGCAACCGGGTCACCGGTGAAATAACCACCGTCACCGCCTCGTTCACCCTGACGCCGCGCGCGGTGGTCGCGCCTGTGGTTTCGGCGTTGGAAAATCCCTTGTTGGCTCTCTACAGCGCGCCCCCCTGCCCCGCGGCATACACCATGCGCGTCTTCTTCCGCGAGGTGAGCAAGCCCCGCATCATGGTAACCGATGCCAAGCCATGCACAGAAACGCACTCGATGAATTTTTACATTGCCGGCATGAGAGCCGACGCCAACTACGCTCTTGTGCATGAACTACTGAAAAATGGCGTCGAACCAGTAGCCTACGGGCCCCTGCGCACCTTCACGACAGGCAGCCTCCCCTTTACCTTTCCCACAGCCACAGTGCAAGACCCACCTGATGCCCAGACCAGTTTGTATGAAGGCGTCTTGCTGGTAGGGCCAGGCGTTCGTTTTGGCAATCCGCCCGATCTGCGACTCCAGTATGCCCTGGATCTGGCGGGCAATGTCATCTGGTACGACAGCACCGACCATGAGCTCTTCCCCACGCTAAACCGCATTCTACCAGGAGGCAATCGCCTGTATGAAATGTATGGTGAACGGCGCGGCTTTGTGCTGCGCGAAAGCGACCTGGCCGGCGGCATTGTGCATGAAACAACGATACCCCGCATTAACGAACAACTGACGCAAATGGGTTATTGGCCGGTTACCAGTTTCCATCACGACGCTATTCGCCTGCCCAATGGCGACACCGCGGTCATTGCCAATTCCGAACGCATTCTGGTGGACGTGCAAAGGCCAGGCCCGGTAGATGTGTTGGGAGATTATGTACTCGTCCTGGACCCCGACTGGCAGCTTAAGTGGGCGTGGGATCCATTTGCCCACCTGGATCCAGCGCGGGTGGCCGTGCTGGACGAACGCTGCTTCAATGAATCCCCTGGCTGTCCCCCTCTGCTGCTACTGCCGATGGCTAACGATTGGATGCACACAAACACCATCAGTTATTCACCCACCGATGGTAATTTGATGTTGTCCCTGCGGCATCAGGATTGGCTAATTAAGATAGATTATGCCGATGGCGCGGGCAGCGGTGATATCCTCTGGCGCATGGGGCCGGAGGGGGATTTTAGCGCCATCTCAGGTGACCCGGATCCGTGGTTTACCCACCAACACAATGCCGACCTGATTGGGGCAGCGACTGATCACATCGTGCTCTACGACAATGGCAACACCCGCTGTCAGGGCAGTATTGGCACATGCAGCAGTCGCGGTCAGGCGTGGTCTTTTGACGAGGCCAATATGACCGCTACTCTGTTGACTAACGTGTACCTGGGCCATTACGCAAACGCCTTTGGCAGCGCCCAACTATTAGCCAACGGCAACTACCATTTCGGGTCAGGTATTGTCATTAAGCCACAGCCACCCATCTTCTTTAGCTATGCGGTGGAAGCACTGGTAGACGGCAGCATCAATTATGTGATGCAAATGGATTACGCCAGCTATCGCAACTATCGTCTGCCAGATATGTACACGCCCCCCAGCACAGGCGCAATCCCTGAAATTCCGGCCTCAATAAACTGGCCCAATCTGGGAGATTAAACCTACTGGTACAAAAAAGCCCCGCCACATGCTGGCGGGGCTTTTCATAGCCATAAGAACACGAGCTGGCATCAGGCTGGGGAAAGTTCTGCTGCCCCGGCGCCGTTACTGGAGACCTGAGGAGTCGTTTCTTCTTCACGGCGGAACTGGCTCATATAGAGATCGTAATAGAACCCTCTGGCGGCCAGCAGTTCCTGGTGACGGCCGCGTTCAACGATCTGGCCATCACGCAGCACTAATACTACGTCGGCATTTCGAATGGTGCTGAGGCGGTGGGCGATGACAAAGCTGGTGCGCCCCCGCAGCAGTTCATCCAGCGCTTTCTGGATCAATCGCTCGGTGCGTGTGTCCACACTGGAGGTGGCTTCGTCCAGGATCAGGATACGGGGATCGGCCAGGGCAGCGCGGGCAATGGCGATAAGCTGCCGCTGCCCCTGGCTGAGGCCGCTGCCACGTTCACCCAGGACGGTTTCGTACTTTCCCGGCAGGCGCTCAATGAAGGTATCGGCGCGCGCCAATCTGGCGGCGGCGATTACTTCCGCGTCGGTGGCCTCGGGGCGGCCAAAGCGAATGTTTTCCATGACGCTGGCGCTAAAGAGGAAAGAGTCTTGCAGGACAATGCCGATCTGCTGTCGCAGGCTTTCGGCAGTGACATCGCGCACGTCGTGGCCATCAATGGCTACATAGCCGCTGCTGACGTCGTAAAAACGGGGGATGAGGTTGATCAGGGTGGTTTTGCCAGCGCCTGTTGGCCCCACAATAGCAATAGTCTGCCCGGGTTCTGCCTGAAAGCTAATATTCTTCAGCACGGACTGTTCTTTTTGGTAACCCGCCGAGACATTGGTGAAGGTGACTGTGCCGGCAATTGCCGGCATTTCCTGCGCCTCTGCTTTATCCTGAATAGCGGGCTGCTCATCCACCAGGGTAAAAATACGTTCGCCGCCAGCTACCGCATTCTGAATATTCGTCCACAGCACGGCAATTTGTTGAATGGGCTGGTTGAACCGCTGCACATAGCCAATAAAGGTGACAATCAGGCCCAGCGAAATGGTGGTGCCAAAAAGCGTCTGCCCCCGCAGCAGCGCCAGCCCGCCCACCATGGTCACCAGCCCCAACGCCAGATAACCCAACCCCTCCAGGGTGGGAGCCAGGGCGCTGGTGAAACTCACGGCGCGCACGTTTGCGTCTCGATTGGCGGCGTTGGTAGTCATGAAGTTCTCAATATTTTCCGCTTCACGGCTGAACGCCTGAATTTCACGCACCGAAGAAATAGACTCTTGCAATTCAGCGTTGACGCTGCCCATTTCCAGGCGCGTCCGGCGAAACGCTTTGCGCGCCTGATCAGAGAACCACCACGTCGCCACAGCCATCAACGGCACCACCGCCAGGCTGATAAGGGCGTAGGATAAACTGAGCTTAAGCATATTGTAGGCCACCCAGAAAATGAGCAGGAAGCCGCCGAGCACGTTGATCAGGGCAAAACTAAATGCTTGCTGGATGGTTTCCGTATCGTTGGTGATGCGGCTCATCAGATCGCCCACTTCGTGTTCCGCGTAGTAAGAAAGTGACAGTGCATGTAGCCGCTCAAATACCTGAATGCGCAATTCCGTCAGG
>CAZDSN010000460.1:0-4097 GCA_964507675.1 uncultured Ardenticatenaceae bacterium
TGGCCGCTTCGGATGCTTTTTGGGCGCCGTTCTGCGAAAAGACATCAGCTTGCAGCGCAGTTACTCGACTGAACAGTAACATTACCGTCAGGAGCATACCTGAAATGAGCAGGATTTTTGATTTAGACATGATTTTCCTTCCGTTTTCGGGGTTGTCTGTTTTCCGGGGGTGACAAGATTTTTCTGACTGCCAGTCATCTCCGACAAAGATTACGGAATTTGTCTGTGTACAACAGCGGCTGTCTATTCTTGGGGGAACAGAACAGTCATGAGCGTCAGTTGAGATGCTGTTTATAGTGGCTGCTTTTTCCCTGCCTCCTTTTCACAGGACGCCAGTCAAATTACTGTATGATGGCGGGTTCGGTGAGTGTTGTCACCCAATGCGGAACTGAAAAAAGTGTGGGGTTACCGAGTCGTCGCGAAGGGACGTGGCGAGAGGGACCGCAATTTTACCGTTATTTCCAGCTAGCTGTTGTACACATTGTCTGGCTGGAATCTAACGTCGTATTGCCTGGTGTGCCAACATGGAGTTGTGGCTCACTGAAGGCAAAAGGGGAAGTGCTATCAAACCAAAAACCATTATAACACAAAGGACAGAAATGTTATAATGCAGCGATGAATGAGATAAATGAGCCGCAGCCATATCTGTCCACTGAGCCGGGTTTGCTTGAGCGTATCCCTCGCCAGACACAGCTTTGGGTGGTGGGGTTGACGCTGTTGGCCGTGGCCTGGCGGCTGCCCGGCCTGTTCAGCCACACCTTTCACGCCGATGAAGCCCTCTTTGCCAGTTGGGCGCGCCTGATTGCCGTCTGGCGCGATCCGCTGCTGCAAACGCAGTTGGTGGACAAGCCGCCGCTGGCTTTTTATCTGCAGGCCGCCTTTTACCCGATGCTGGGAGCTGAATCCTTTGCCGCTCGTTTGCCCAACTTTATCGCATCCCTTTGGCTGCTGCCGGCAGCCGCCCAATGGCTGTGGCATCTGTATCAGGATGAACTGACCGTGCGCGTGGCCGTGATCGTCCTGGCTTTTTCTCCCCTGGCCATCCAATCCAGCGCCACCGCTTTCCTGGACCCCCTGCTGGTGACCCTGCTGCTGGCTGCCTTGTGGGCCCAGGCCGCGTCGGGGCACGGCCGCCCGCTGGTTGCCGGCTTCCTGTTTGGGTTGGCGCTGCTCACCAAATACCACGCCGCCCTCTATCTGCCCCTGATCCTCGGTCAGGGCTGGCTTTTGGGTTGGCGGGGGCGGCAATGGCGGCGCTGGCTGTGGGGGCTGCTGCCGCCGGCCCTCCTTTTCCTGGCCTGGGAGTTAGCCCGCGGCGGCCCCCCCATCTGGCAGTTGCAGGCAGCCAACTATGGCGGTTTGCGCCTGATCTGGTCGTGGGAGTTGTGGCCCCGCTTGAGCAACTGGGGCCCCCTATGGGGCACAGCCCTGGGTACGCCCGCCTTCTTTCTGGCGCTGCTGCTGCCCGTTTTCCTGGCCTGGCTGGTGCAGCAAGAAGACTGGCCTACCGCCCTGGATCAGTTATTCGTTGTTGGTTTTGTCGCTTATTTTTTACTGCTCTGGTTTGTGGCCGGCCCCATTACCGATCGTTATCTCCTACCTGTTGTGCCCCTGGTGGCTTTAATTGTGGCCCGGCTGACGGCGCGAATCTGGTCGGCGCTGCCTCTGCTGGTGCCGCCGCCGCGATTGGCGCGTTGGCTGCCGCTGTTATTAGCTGGATTGTGTTTGGCGCAAATGCCGGCAGCCCTCGCCGCCCGCCAGGGAGAATACGCTGCCGGCAGTTCGCCCACTGCCGACGACGGCGCTGCCCAGGTTGCCGCTTACCTGGCGGATGCTCCCTATGGCACCGTTCTTTACGACCACTGGTATAGCTGGCAGTGGCGCTACCACTTCCTGGACACGGGCGTCTATGTCAGTTGGTTCCCCCATCCAGACGCCCTGGTAGCCGACCTCCAGGTTTTTGCGCAGCAGCCTGGCGCGCGCTATCTGGCGCTGCCCCCTGACCCTGCCGCCCTGCCCGTGCAGCGCGCCGTGCAAGCCGCCGGCTTTAGCCTGGAACCCGTGTTGCAGACCCAACTGACCGGCGGCGTTGCCGGCATCACCCTCTACCGCATCACCACCCCATGAAACGACACGCACTGGCCCTGCTGGCAGGCGTTGGCTTGCTGCTGCTCTTCTTCCACAAGCTGGCATTGAGCAACCTCATCCTGGCGCGGGGGGACGTTTTCCTTTACTTCTACCCCTACTGGCGCGCCGCCGCCGCCGCCCTGCGCGCCGGGCGCGTGCCCTTGTGGAACCCTGACCTGTTCATGGGTGCGCCCTTTCTGGCAAACAGCCAGGCGGGCGTCTTCTACCCCCTGAACTGGCCCCTCTGGTGGCTGCTGCCCACCCCCTACGCCGTCAGCGCCGCCATTTTGCTGCATTTGGGGATTGCCGGCATCGGCGTCTACCTTGCCGCCCGTCGTCTGCTGCATCTTTCCCCTCTATCCGCCTGGCTGGCTGCCGTTCTTTTTGCCCTGGGCGGTTACCTGACGGCTCAGGTAGAGCACGTCAACCAACTGCAAGGGCTGGCCTGGCTGCCCTGGTTCCTGGTCGCCCTGGCTCCCGCTGCCCACTGGCCGGCGCGGCGGCGGGCGCTGGTTGTCGCCGTCCTCTTTGCCCTGCAGCTTCTCGCCGGTCACACCCAGACCGCCTTCATCACCGGCGTCGGCCTCCTGCTCTGGCTGGCTGGTCGCTGGCTGGCGGGCGACCGCCGCCCGGCGCGCCAGGCGTTGCTGGCGCTGCTGCCCGGCGCGCTCGTTGCCTTGCTGCTGGCTGCCGTGCAGTTGCTGCCCACGCTGGAACTCACCCGCCTCTCCAGCCGCCAGGGTGGGCTGCCTTTTGCCGAAGTCGTTTCCTTTTCCTGGCATCCGCTGCTGTTGGCGCGCTCGCTGCTGCCGGCATATGGCCAATCCCTCTTCACCGAATACGTCGCCTTCCTGCCCCTCACTGCCTGGCTGCTCGTTCTCGTGGCCATTCCCTGGAACTGGCGCCATCGCGCCGCGCGCCCCCAAACCATAGCCCTGGTCTGGCTGCTCCTGCTCGCCGCTCTGCTGGCCCTGGGCCAGTTCACCCCCCTTTATTGGGCGTTGGCCCGGCTGCCCGGCTTTAACCTGTTCCGCGTGCCTGCCCGCTGGTTGGTGTGGGTCGCCCTGGCTGCCGCCCTGTTGGCGGCGCAGACCTGGCAGGCGCTCTGGGAGCCGCGCTCGATTCCCCGCCGCTGGTGGTGGATCGGCGGCGGCATTCTGCTGGCGCTGATGGGGTGGGGGGCGCTCTCGGTCACCCTGTCCCGCTGGCTGCCCTTGGTCCCCGAAGCGCCGCCCGCCGCGCCTACGTCGCTGACCTGGGTCGGCTGGCTGGTGGAGGTGCTCTTAGCCGCTGCCTTGCTCTGGTTGGCGCAGCGGCCGGGCGCAGCTGCCCGTCGCTGGCTGTGGGGCTGGCTGCCCCTGATTGTCGCCGCGCTCTATCTCGCCTCCCGCAGCCAGCCTTATAATAACCTCACCGCCCCCGCTGCCGTCTTCGACCGCCGCCCGCCCGTGACCCGCCTGCAGGCTTTATCTCCCTGCCCGGACGCGCCCGCCGCCTGCGCCGCGCCGCCCGACCGTTTCCTCAGCCTTTCCCCCATCTTCTTTGACCTGGGCGACCAGGCGGAACTGGACACGATTTATGGGGATCAACTGCCGGCATCCGCCCGCTACGACTACACCATTGCCGCCAAACAGCAAGAAATCCTGGCCCCCAATCTGCCCTTGCTCTTTGACCTGGCTGCCGTAGACGGTTTCGATGGCGGCGTGCTGCCATTGACTTCGTATAGTGAGACTGTGAAGGGGGCGCTGCCGGCAGGCGAAACCGCCCCCGATGGTCGCCTGCGCGAACGCCTCGCCGCCATCCCCCCCGCCGCTTGGCTGGACGTTTTCCAGGCGCGCTACGTCATCACCGACAAAGTGGGCGACCAATGGCGGCAGGGGGTCTTTTTCGACATGCAGCATCCCCGCATCGTCGCCCCAGACGCCCCCCTGACCGTCGCCCACATCCCCGCCTTTCCCGCCGCCGAACTC
>CAZDSN010000461.1:0-4091 GCA_964507675.1 uncultured Ardenticatenaceae bacterium
GCCGGTAGCTATGCAGCAAGGGCATTACGCCGCCAGGTTAATTCAAGCCCGGCTGACAGGGCAAAGCTGCTCCCCCTTTCGCTACCGCGACAAAGGCAGCCTGGCTGTCATTGGCCGCAACCGGGCCGTGGCGGAGATTGCCGGCTGGCGGCTGTCTGGCCTGCCCGCCTGGCTCATCTGGGTCTTTGTGCACATCGCCTACCTCATCGGCTTTGACAACAAGCTGTTAGTCCTGCTGCAGTGGGCGATTGACTACTTTACCCGCAAACGAGGCGCGCGCCTGATTACGGGCAATGATCCCTTTCCCCTGATAGAGCCGCCTGAGGCACAGAATTCGTCATGAATGATTTCTTGAAGGCAAAGAGTGAACCCATGAAGCAAACCAGGATGACGTCGCTCTGGCGACGGTTTACACGATTAATGGCGCTCGTTATATTTGTTGGCTTGCTGCCGGCAATGACGGGCACGGCATTTTCCGCCGCCGCCCAGCGCGAAACCCCCGACCTTCCTATCCCCCAAACCGTCACCATTGCCGGCGATTTCCAATCCGAACTGGGCTGCCCGGGCGATTGGAACACGGACTGTGACGTGACTGCCCTTCAATATGATGCCGGCAGCGACGTCTGGCGCGCCCGCTTCACCCTGCCTGCCGGCGAATGGGAGTACAAAGCCGCTCTCAACGGTACGTGGGACGACAACTTCGGTCTTAACGCCGAATACTACGGCCCCAACATCCCCCTCAACCTGGCCGAAGAACAGACCGTCGCCTTCTTCTACGACCACAACACCCATTGGGTAGCGGACAACGTTAACAGCATTTTGGCTGGCGTCCCTGGCAGCTTCCAGGATGAAGTCGGTTGTGCCGGCGATTGGGCCCCCGAATGCCTGCGCACGCGGTTGCAAGACCCCGATGGCGACGGCATTTATACCTACGTCACCACCTACATCCCGGCGGGCGAGTATGAAGCCAAAGTGGCCCTGAACGAAAGCTGGGACGAAAACTATGGCGTCGAGGGCGTTGCCGGCGGCGACAACATTCCCTTCACCGTGCCGGACAAGGCGCAGGTGACGTTCACCTGGGACCCGCAAAGCAAGCTACTGGCGATTGCCACCGCCGCCGCGCCTGAAGGCGCGCCCACCAGCCCGCCGGTCATTGCTGCTGCCCCCGTGAACATCAACCCGGATTTTGTGACCATTCCGGGCACGATCCAGAGCGTTCTGGGCTGCTCCGGGGATTGGCAGCCTGATTGCAGTAACACGTTCCTCACCCTGGACGAGGAAGATGACGTCTGGCAGGGGGCGTGGGAACTGCCGGCAGGCAGCTACGAATACAAAGCGGCCATTGACCAGAGTTGGGGCGTCAACTACGGCTTGAATGCCCAAAAAGATGGTCCCAACATCCCCCTCGTCGTGCCCGAAGGCGGCGCGGTGGTGAAATTCTACTACGATAACAAGACCAACTGGGTCACGGACAACGTCAACAGCCTTATTCCTACCGTCTTTGGCAGCTTCCAGGACGAACTGGGTTGCCAGGCGGATAACGATCCCGCCTGTCTGCGCGCCTGGCTGCAAGATGCGGATGGGAATGGAGTTTATGCGGCGACTGTGCCGGCATTTGCCCTGGCTGCCACCGGCGAAACCTACACCGCCCAGGTGGCCCTCAACGAAAGCAGCGCCGAAACCTACGGCGCAGACGGCGCAGCGGGCGGCTCTCCTCTGGAGTTCACTGTTCCTGGCGATGCCGCCGAAATCTTCTTTGAATACAACGCGGAGACCCACGTGCTGACTATCAACACCGCCGGCGCCCCAAAAGGCGACCTCAGCCGCGCCCAGGCTTATTGGGTGGCGCGCGATACCATTGCCTGGAACATTGATCCCACTACCGCCGTCGCCTTCACCCTGCACTATGCCGTTGACGGCGGTCTCGCCCTGAGCGCCGACGGCGACTTCGGCGGCGAAGCCCTTACCCTTGCTGTTGACCCTGCCGGCTTAAGCGAAACTATTACCACTAAATTCCCGCACTTACGCGCCTTGACGGCCCTCAAGATTAGCCCCGACGACCTGCGTCAGGTGCGCATTGCCCTCAAAGGCCAGGTAGCTGTCTCCGCGCAAAATGCGGATGGCGCTGTGGTGGATGCTACCGGCTTGCAAATTCCGGGCGTTTTAGACGATCTCTACACCTACGATGGCCCGCTGGGGGTGAGCATCGAAGAGGGCGCGCCGGTGCTGCGCTTATGGGCCCCCACAGCCCGCGCCGTGCGTCTGCTGCTGTACCCTAACGCCGACCCAAACGCCCGCCCGCAGGCGCAGGCTATGCGCGTGGACCCCGACACAGGTGTCTGGACGGCTGCCGGCTCACCAGAGTGGATGGGGCAGTATTATCTGTACGAAGTCCAGGTGTACGTGCCCTTCACTGGCAACGTGGAAACCAACCTGGTGACCGATCCCTATTCGGCCAGCCTGGCCACGAACAGCGCCCGCAGCCAGATCGTAGATTTGCACGACGCCAGCCTGATGCCTGCCGGTTGGGCCGCGCTGGCTAAACCTGCTGTGAACGCGCCCGAAGATATTGTTCTCTATGAACTGCACGTGCGCGATTTCAGTTTTAATGACGCCAGCGTGCCGGCAGAGATGCGCGGCACCTATCTGGCCTTCACCCAACCCGATTCCAACGGCATGAAGCACTTGCAGAGCCTGGCGGCAGCCGGCCTGACGCACATTCATCTGTTGCCTGTGTTCGACATTGCCACCATCAATGAAGATAAATCTACCTGGGAACTGCCCGACTTTGCCGCCCTGGCTGCTTTGCCGCCTGACTCGGAAGAACAGCAGGCGCTGTTAGCGCCGCTGCGCGGCCAGGATGGTTTCAATTGGGGTTACGATCCCTACCATTACAATGTGCCCGAAGGCAGCTATGCCGCCGACCCCAACGGCTCTGCCCGTATTTTGGAATTTCGCCAGATGGTAGAGGCGCTCAACAAGACGGGACTGCGCGTGATCATGGACGTGGTTTACAACCACACCAACGCCAGCGGCCAAAGCGAGCGCTCCGTGCTGGACCGCATCGTGCCCGGCTACTACCATCGCCTGGATGGCAATGGCCGCGTGGCTAACAGCACCTGCTGCGCCAACACCGCTACCGAGCACGCCATGATGCGTAAGCTGATGGTGGATTCGGTGCTCATGTGGGCCACGGTGTACAAAGTAGATGGCTTCCGCTTTGACCTGATGGGCCACCACATGCGTGACGATATGCTGGCCGTGCAGGCGGCGTTGCAAAGTCTGACCCTGGCGGAAGATGGCGTGGATGGCTCCCAGATTTACGTCTACGGCGAGGGCTGGAACTTTGGCGAAGTGGCGGACAACGCGCGCGGCGTCAACGCCACCCAATTAAACATGGCCGGCACAGGCATGGGCACGTTCAATGACCGCGTGCGCGATGCCGCCCGCGGCGGCAGTCCCTTTGGCGGCTACCAGGAACAGGGCTTCATTAACGGCCTGTACACGAATCCGAACGAGGTGGAGGCGCGCCCCGAAAGCGTGCAAAAGGTGCAGTTGCTGCACTTTGCCGATCAGATTCGGGTAGCCCTGGCGGGCAATCTGGCGGGATTTAGCTTTGTGGATATGACAGGGAGTGTGGTAACCGGCGCGGACATTGACTACAATGGCGCCCCTGCCGGCTACACCCAGGATCCGCAGGAGCAAATCGCCTATATTTCCGCGCACGACAATGAGACCCTGTTTGACGCCATCCAATACAAAGCCCCGGCCACAGCCAGCGCCGCTGACCGCGCCCGCATGCAGCAGATGGGCTTGAGTCTGGTGGCGTTAGCGCAGGGTGTGCCGTTCTTCCATGCCGGCAGCGACATGCTGCGTTCCAAGTCGTTTGATCGGGACAGCTACGACTCTGGCGACTGGTTTAACCGCCTGGACTTCACCTATCAGGAGAATGGTTTTGGCAGCGGTTTGCCGCCGGCGGATAAAAACCAGGAGAACTGGCCCATCATGCAGCCGCTGCTGGCGAATCCCGCCTTGCAGCCCACATCTGCCGACATTCTGCGTACCGTCGCCCACTTTCAGGAAATGCTGCG
>CAZDSN010000462.1:0-4090 GCA_964507675.1 uncultured Ardenticatenaceae bacterium
GGGCGCTTCGCGCCCCGCGCGGGGGGAGATAATGGGGTTTTTTCAGTTTTTGGGGCAAGAATGCCCCAAAAACTGAAAAAAACCCCACTGCGAGGCTTTGGCTGGGCAAGGTTTCGGTTGTGCGGTGCGGCGGGTTATCCTGGTCGTCAGGCGTCGAAAGTCATTATGGAAGAAAAAACGAGCAGCCACCCCAGATGGCTGCTCGTTTTGTTGGGCGGGCAGGATGCCCGCGCCACAGAAGGTCGAGGTCAGGGTTAGTTGAAGCGATCCTGATTGATCAGGGGCCAATCGCCTTCGGGGCCTAAGAGAATGGTGCCGGTCCAGGCGCCGAGGCCGCCGGAGCCATCGGTGCAGATGCGGTAACCAGCGATAGCGCCGCCGCCCTGGAAGGAACCGAGGGAGAAGGCGCTGCAGTTGGAGCCATCGTTGTAGATGAAGCGGATGCGGGGAGGATTCTGGTTGAAGCCCCAGAGGCCGCCGTTGCCGTTGTCATCTACGAACGAACCGTCATTGTAGAAGGAGTAGGTTCCACTGCCCGAGCTGCCATTGTTCATGTTGTATTGATAGTCTACCTGAGCCAGCAGTTCTGGACCGCTGGTGCAGTTGGGATAGTTGAAGGAGCCAATGTACGTGCCCCACTTGCCCGTGGAGGGAATATTCTTGGAATATTCGCCCAGGTACCAGAAGGTGACGCCATCAGGGTCAATGGTCATGCCCGTGTAGTCGCCCCAGCGGCGCGGCGCAGGGTCAAAGGCCGTGTAGGGCACCTGACCTGCTTTGAGTTCGGCTTCTGGCTGCAAGGTGCCCAACGGGTCGCCGCTTTCACGGCCGGTGTACCAGATGCTGGGATACATGCTGGTGCTGGACTTGGTGTAACCGATAGCCATGTCGTCGCAATGATTGACGGCCAGGTCAGGGAAGATGCGGTGTTGACCACTACTGCCGTAGATGGCCGTCTGCACGACGGTGGGGGCGGGGGTGGTCAGGTCAATCTCGGTCCAGCGGGCACAGTTCACGGTGCCGCCGCCTGGGTTGCAGGCAACGGTGTCGGTGACCCAGCCGGAGCCATTGCGGTACTCAAACTGGCGCATGCGCCAGTCGTTGGACTGGATGGTCTGGCCGCCTTGCTGCGGCACGTTGATGGGGAAGCCGCCCGCGCCAATGTTGTACGTGCCAACAATAGTGGGCACACCGCCGCCGAGCGGGTTGGTCCATTTCCAGACTTGAATGGTAGCCCCGTCATAGAGATCGGTGACAATGTAGTGCGTATCGTCGGTGGGCCAGGTCCCTTGCTGATATCCGTGCAGGTGCAGTACCTGCGGCGTGCCGCCATCGTAGCCTGTGCTGAAGGTGATAGGCGTCATGGCCCCGCCGGCGTACATGGCGGTCTTGTTCAATGCCCAAACACGCCCTTCATAGCCTTGCGGCACGCTGCCGCCAAACTGGTTGGCGCCCACAAAGATGGCGCTGTTGCCCACGCCCGTGTGCGGATAATCATGGAACGCGCCCATGATGTTGGCTTGCACGGCGTAGATATGCCAGCTTCCCAGGGGGTCGTTGGTGGCGCTGACGGCGGCGCAGAAGTAGATGCCGTCGGCGTCTATGCCTACGACGTAGCGGTCCGCTTCTTCGTCATAGACCACAGTGGGGTCGAAGGTGCCATTGCAGTTGGGATGGGCGTTGAAAAAGCTGTCGGTAGTCACCGGACCATACAGGTTGTTGCCTGATTTGTCGTAGATTTCCAGCGCCAGGTTGACAACGGCAATCAAATGGTTGGGGCCGGCAGCCATTTCGGGGTCGGGGGGAACCACGCCGCCGCCGCCGCAGCATTCGGTGTAATCCAGGCTATCAAAGCCGATGAGGGGCGTTGGACCAAAGCCTGTCTGGGCGATCTGGACGTCGCTGTTGGGGGCCAGTTTCATGGCGTCGGCCATCAGGTTGGCAGCCACGGCTTCGCTGACGCGGAAATCGTGTTCCAGATCAATCTCGCCGCGCAGCCAGCGATCATACTGGTTGTTCTCGGCATAGACGCCGACGGGCACGTCGAGCATGTTGACGGTGACGGGGGTGATGGGGGCGTACTGCTCCGGTTGGGGAGGGTATTGGCTGGCGCGGGCGGCGTCGGGGGCCAGCGCCAGGATTGCCTGTTGCCGCGCCGTGGTTTCCTGGCCAGGACGGGCAGCATTCAGGATAAAGAGAGCGCCCGCCGCCAACAATAAGAGCGGCAAGCCTATACGAGCAATTTGCTTGAACGACATCTAGCTTTCTCCAGTTTTGAGATAAGGGGTAGGGGCAACTGGCTTGTCGAGGCTTCAGTTCGCCGGCGCGTGGGCGCGGGGCAAGCTGTGGAGAGGTTCGCAAGGCGATTTCCGCGTGGAAATTAGCAAAAACCTTGAAGAAGTCAGAGACCCAGGAAAAACAATGCTTGAAATACGATACGATTCAGGGGCGTTTCTGGCATTTCGCCTGTATACCGGGCAGGTAGAAAACGAGACAGCACATACTGGGGGAGCCATCTCTTTCTTATCTGATCAGGCAGCCGGACAAAATGCGTGGGGAGTGTACACAACCTTTGCCGCCCTGAATCGGCCAGAACGCTCCGTATTCTAGCCTAATATGCAGCGGGCAACAAACATCATGACACTGTGTTGCCCAAGATGCCAATCCCTTCGATTTCTACTTCAACCAGGTCGCCGGGTTGCAAGAACTCTGGCGGGGTGCGGGCAAAACCTACACCACTGGGCGTCCCTGTGGCAATGATGTCACCTGGCTGCAAGGTCATGCCGTGTGAGAGAGTAGCAATGATTTGCGGGATATTGAATATCATCTGGCTGGTGTGCGCATCTTGTTTTATCTGGCCGTTGACGCGACATTGGATGCGCAGGTTGTGGGGATCGGGGATCGCCTCTGCCGTGACAATCCAGGGACCGAGAGGGCAGGCGCCGTCGAGACTCTTGCCCTTAAAGTATTGTTGGTGCTGTCGCTGCAAATCACGGGCGCTAATGTCGTTCAGGCAGGTGTAACCGAAGACGTAAGACAGCGCGCCGGCAGGGTGGATGTTTTTGCCACGCTGCCCAATAATGACTGCCAGTTCTGCTTCCCAATCAATCTGGCTGGACACAGCAGGATCAATGAGGATGGGAGCGTCGGGGTGGTTGATGCTGGTCGTGGCTTTGGTGAAAATCACGGGAAAGGCGGGTAAGTCAGCGCTCTGTCCCCAGACTGCCGCTGATTCGCGAGCGTGTTCGGCATAATTGCGCCCCAGGCACATGACGTTGCGCTGGGGCAGCGGGATGGGGGCCAGCAACTGCACATTGTCCAGTGTATAGGCGGGGGCGGCAACGGCGGCGACCTGAGCCGCCTGGTTTAGCCCGGCTGCCCCCAGGGCGATCAACTGCAGCATAGTAGGGGCGACAGGGGAGAGATCAATGATTTCGTTGGCATTGACCAGGGCGCCAATGCGGTCGCCGGCACGGTCGCCAGTGCCTCTATCTTTGTCCAGTTGAAACGTGACCAGACGCATAGCTGCCTCCTACCGCCTGCCTATCATGCGCCCTACGTTGCGCCCTAGCCATACTTCCTCCTGAAACTCCCTGGCGCTGGCGGAAGCGACGAAATAGGTGACGCCTTGCACGGTAGGCCGCTGTTGCAGTTCCTTCCAGAAGTCCAGATACTGCTGCCCTTTGATGTGCGCAGCTGTGCCCCCTTTGTTGTTGCTGGCTTCTGTGACCCAGATGGGCTTGAAGCGGAAGCGGCTGATGTAGTCGTCCAACACGCCTAAGGTCAGGCTGATGGGATAGACGTTGGACCAGTAAAGGTGGATTCCCAGGCCATCGGCGGCGTTTACCGCGGCGCGGCTGGCCTCAATAAACTGAATATGGTCTTGCTTGAGGTGGGAAACGGCGGAGCCAGGGGACAGACCGGGGTAGATGAAGCGATGCCCAGGCAGGGCCTGACGGTATTTGTGCAGGAGTTCCAGCCACCATTGGCTGAAGCTGGCGCCATCCTGCCAGGCGCTGCCTGACCCCTCAGCGGTCAGGTTCGGTTCGTTGTGCAGCTCAATGTGGATGGAGCTGTCTTTGATACCCAG
>CAZDSN010000463.1:0-4090 GCA_964507675.1 uncultured Ardenticatenaceae bacterium
TGCCCCCAACTGTCAAATCGGTCTTCCTGGGCGTGAGTGTTACTATTCAGGAGATCATTAAACAGGATGCTGATAAGGCTGATGGGACGCTGATGTGTGCTGATTTTGGGAGCGGATTCAATCTCTGTTTACCGGCATTATCTGCGATTGATCCGCGGTTTTTCCGCGTCATCTGCGTTCTACCAGGCGACTAATACCTTTAACGGATAAATGCCCATGCCCACTAACTGGCACACCCAAACCAAACTCCTCCACGCGGGCGATTCGCATAACCCGTCTTCCGCCGTTGTTTCGCCCATTTATCAGAGCGCCACCTTTGGCTTTGACTCTCCGGCGGATATTGCCGCCGCCATGGCGGCCCAGGCGCATCCCCAATTCTATGGCCGCTACGCCACCCCCAACACGGCTCAGGTAGAGGCCACCGTGGCCGAATTAGAACAGGGCGAAGCCGCCATTACCGTCGCTTCCGGCATGGCTGCTATTTCCCTGGTCTTCCTGACTTTTTTGCAGGCGGGCGATCACCTGGTGGCGCAGCGCACCCACTATCCTACGACGGCCCATCTCTTCCAGGAGATGCTGCCGCGCCTGGGCATTACCTGCACCCAGGTGGAGCAAACCGACCCGGCGGCGTTTGCCGCCGCCATACAGCCTCAGACACGCCTGATTTACGTGGAGACCCCGGCCAATCCCACCCTGGCCCTGACCGATCTGGCCGCCATTGCTGCCCTGTCCCGCGCCCACGGCCTGCTGACGGTGGCCGATAACACCTTTGCCACTCCGTATAACCAGCGTCCGCTGACGTTGGGCATAGACCTGGTGCTGCACAGCGCCACCAAATACCTGGCCGGCCATTCTGACGTGGTCGCTGGCGTCGTCGTGGGCCGTCAGGCGCACATTGCCCAACTATGGCGGCAGCACGTCATGTTGGGAGCCGTGCTGCATCCGTTTGAAGCCTGGCTGTTGGAGCGAGGGTTGAAGACGTTTAACTTGCGTATGGCCCAACACAACGCCAATGGTCAGGCCATAGCCGAATTTCTGGCTGCCCATCCCGCCGTGCGTGAGGTGTATTATCCGGGTCTGCCCACCCACCCCCAGTACGCCCTGGCGCAACGGCAGATGACGGGCTTTGCCGGCATGGTCTGTTTCGATTTGCATGGCGGCCGGGAAGCGGGCTACCGCCTGCTGCAGCGCCTGCAGCTCATCCGCCTGGCCGTCAGCCTGGGCGGGGTGCATTCCCTCATCACGCACCCCGCCAGCACCATTTCCAGCGTGCAAACAGAAGAGCAGATCGCCGCCAGTGGCGTCATGCCCGGCCTGGTGCGCCTCTCCGTCGGCCTGGAAGACATCCGCGACCTGATCGCCGACCTATCCCAGGCACTAACCCCCTGATTCCTTCTACCTTCTTCCCTCTTCCTTCGTCCTTCTTAAATCTCCCACTGAAAATGCACCAGGAAACTGACGTAATACTGCCCCTGCCACCGCTCTACGCCAACCGCCCAGGTTCCCCAATCCATTTCCACGCCGCCGGTAGGGGCCGGACGGTAAATGGAGAAGAAGTTGATGCCGGCATACTCTGCCGGCAGCCGCACGAATCCAGTCGTGCCTCCGTGCAAAAGCTCGTTGCATCCAATCTGGCTGCCGCCCAGCAGGTCGCGCTGCAAGAGTGGCAGGATTACCTGGTTGAACGAGCCTTGAATCGGCAGCCCGCTGCCGTCGGCAATTCCCCAACTCCGGTTGGCGCTGTCGGCATACACATTTTGCAGCGTTGCCCCCGACAGCCACACTTCCGGGTTCCACCAGTTCACCCGCACGTGCAGACCGCGCTGCCAATGGAGTGGCTGCGCCGTGGCGTTGCTGGAGGTAGATTGCTGCCGTACCTGGTCAATGAATGTATTGAGCGCGGCGCGCGCTGCCGGGTCCTGGCAAAACTGACCCGCATCCACCACTTCTGTCAGGTACGCATCATTCACCCAACCAGACACGCCGCCTGCTTGAATGGCCACCCATTGGGCTGTGCCCACCGCCGTAGCTGTGCCCGCGTTCAGGTTGACGCCGCTGGCGCCGGGGGATAGGGTCGTCAGGACAGGATTCGTCACCCCCGGCCCGCTGCGCACATTCAAGAGGTCATCCGCTGCCACGTACACAACCCGGTACGTCACGCTGGTGTCCCTGGTCGGCGCGGGCGTGCTGGTCGCCTGGCTCACTGGTTCGCTGGTTGGCAGGTTGGTAGCTGAAGGCACAACCGTCAGCGTCGCCGCCGGTGGGGCTATCGTGGCTGGCTCCTGACTGGGTGGCGCGGTTGTGATTGTGGCTGTGGGCACAGGCGGAGTCGGGATAAATAGCGTTGGCGTCGCTTCAGGTTCGGTATTGAAGTTACAGGCCAGCATGGGTAGTAACAAAAAGAACAACAGAAACAGGGTAGGAACCCGCCGCAACTTTTTCATTTCGGTCTCTCCAGAGGGGCGCTATCCATAGCGTCTTCAATAACGCGCTCAATAGCGCCACCCACTGACATCAAGCATTGCTGCCTGTTCCCCAACTGGTACAGGCAGCCTTATTCTACTCTATTAAACGCCTGTTAACCTTGTTTGGTTCCCTTAGCCAGCCTTGTGCTACACTTGTGCCTGGTCGCCGGCTGCCGCCCAGGTTAAGCTAGGGATATGTCCACCTGGTGGAGGTTCAGATGAACGCTATCCTGCGAAAATTGGGAATTGAGGATGTCAACGCTGGCGCTTGTGCCGGCATCAACCACTGGTACACAGATCCCCGAGGGTCTGAAATCGTGTCCACTAACCCGGCCACGGGCCAACGTCTGGCCGGCGTTATGCCGGCCACCGCCGCGACCTATGACCGCGTCGTGCAGGCGGCCCAGGCCAGTTTTGCCCATTGGCGGCAAACGCCTGCGCCGCAGCGCGGTCTGCTCATACACGATTTGGGCCACGCCCTACGCCACTTCAAAGAACCCCTGGGTGATCTGGTCAGCCTGGAAATGGGCAAAATCCGCGTTGAAGGGCACGGCGAAGTACAGGAAATGATTGACATCTGTGACTTTGCTGTTGGCCTGTCTCGCCAGCTTTATGGCCTGACTATGCACTCCGAACGGCCCGGCCACCGCCTGTACGAGCAGTGGCATCCCCTCGGCCCCATTGGCGTCATCACCGCCTTCAATTTTCCCGTAGCCGTCTGGTCGTGGAACGCCGCCATTGCTGCCGTCTGCGGCGATACCGTTATCTGGAAACCGTCCGAACTGACGCCATTGACGGCTGTGGCCATCCAGCACATTGCCAACCAGGTGATGGCTGACCACGGCGTCAGCGGCGTCTTCAATCTCCTGGTTGGCTCAGGTAGCGACATAGGCGAGCGGCTGATTCAGGATGAGCGGCTGCCCCTGGTCTCCTTCACCGGCTCCACCCGCGTGGGCCGCCGCATCGCCCAGGTTGTCGCCGGGCGCTTTGGGCGCACTATCCTGGAACTGGGCGGCAACAACGCCATCATTGTCGCCGCCGACGCCGACCTGGAACTGGCCGCGCGCGCCATTTTGTTTGGCGCTGTGGGCACGGCCGGCCAGCGCTGCACCAGCACACGCCGCGTCATCGTCCATCGTGACGTGGCGGACGCGCTGGCCGGGCAGTTAGTGCGCGCCTATCAGCAGGTACAGATTGGCGATCCGCTGGCGCAAGGCACCCTCATGGGGCCGCTGGTCACGCCCACGGCAGTGCGCGCCATGCAGTCTGCTCTAGCGCAGGCCCAGGCAGAAGGCGGCGTGCTGCTGGTGGGGGGGCAGTTACGCCCTGATTTGGGGCCAAATTTCGTGCAGCCGGCTATTGTCAAAATGCCGGCACAAACCCCCATCGTCCGCCAGGAAACCTTCGCCCCCATCCTCTACCTGCTTGTCTACGAGGACCTGGAGGAAGCGCTGCGCCTGCATAACGACGTTCCCCAGGGCCTATCCAGCGCCATTTTTACTGACAGCCTGCGCACCGCCGAAACATTTCTGTCTGCCGCCGGCTCCGATTGTGGCATTGCCAATGTGAATGTAGGAACCAGCGGCGCGGAAATTGGCGGCGCTTTTGGCGGCGAAAAAGAAACC
>CAZDSN010000464.1:0-4086 GCA_964507675.1 uncultured Ardenticatenaceae bacterium
TCTGCAGCAGGTGCAGCAGGGCCGCGCGGGGTATCAGCCAGACGCCGGCCGATTCCAGAGCAACGGCCGTTGCCGGGTTGGGCTGGTTGGTAAAGACGCCAATTTCGTTGAAGGTGTCGCCTGGTTCTAGAAAGCGTAAGATTTGTTCACGGCCGGATGGGGATATTTTTACAACCTTGAGCCAGCCATATTGCAGATAATACAGGCCGGGTTGGGCTTCACCTTCCAGAACAACAATCTCGCCCGCTTCATATTCGCGCCAGCGCGATACCTGCGCCAGCTCGCGCAACGATGATTCATCCAGCTCTGTAAAGAGCAGAATTTGGCCGATTTGTTGAATTATCTGCGTCAGAACCGGGCGATCTACCATAGTGGACGTGATTATAACGGCCATAGCGCAGTACAACAATGGAAATTACTCCGGTATCAAGCCCGCAGCAGGTGCATCCCGTTCAAAATGACAATCATCACCGATACTTCATGAATGAGCATACCGCTGGCCATGCCCACCCAACCCACCGCTCTGTATGGCTGGTACGGCGCGTACGTCACCTTCCCCGCTGATGCGCCCGACTATGAAGGATCCGCCGACCAGGGGGGCATCTGGGGGTTCTGATGGTTCAACGCGGGCGCCAACGGCCACTCCCTGCACATCTGGCACTTCTGGAGCGCGGGGGCGCGGCAGCCAGGGGAATGGCGCAACCCAGACGGAAGCGCGCCTGCGCGCCAACGTCCCCCCACGTCTGTTTGTCCGCCTGCTGCCCGTAGAGACGAAATATATTGCGTTTTATCTGGCTTCGATTCATGCGGTCCTAAAACGCCTGGTCACTGCGTAATAGCGGGGCGACGGCCACTTCTTCCGTGTCCAATTGTCGCCGGAACTGGCTCATATAGAGATTGTAATAGAAGCCGCGTTGGGCCAGCAGGGTATCGTGTGTGCCCCGCTCCACAATCTTGCCCCCATCCAACACAATCACCTGGTGCGCATTGCGAATAGTGCTCAGGCGATGGGCAATAACAAAGCTGGTGCGTCCCGCCAACAGCCGGTCCAGCGCCTTTTGAATTTCGCGCTCGGTGCGTGTATCTACGCTGCTGGTGGCTTCATCCAGGATCAAAATGCGCGGATCAATCAAAGCCACGCGGGCAATCGCTAAAAGCTGCCGCTGCCCCTGGCTTAAACCGCCGCCGCGCTCGCCGAGTATTGTGTTATATCCCTCAGCCAGGTTCGTGATGAACTCATGCGCGCGCGCCAGTTTAGCCGCGGCTCTGACTTCTGCTTCGGTGGCGTCAGGGCGAGCATAGCGGATGTTATTCAGGATGGTGTCGCTGAACAAAAATGTATCTTGCAGCACCAGCCCGATTTGCTGCCGCAAGCTCTTGCGGGTGACGTCGCGCACGTCGTGACCATCAATAGTAACGCTGCCTCCTGTCACATCATAAAAACGGGGAATAAGGTTAATAATCGTGGTTTTGCCGGCGCCCGTCGGCCCCACAATGGCTACCGTTTGCCCTGGCTCGGCATGCAGCGACACCCCGCGCAGCACCGGTTCGCCTGGATTGTACTCTGCCCAGACGTTATCAAAGATCACATCGCCGCGAATGGGCGGGATAGCGGCTGCTCCCGGTTTGTCTGACAGGTCTGGCACTTCGTCAATCAGGTCAAAAATACGTTCGCCGCCGGCAATAGCGCTCTGAATGTTGGCCCACAGCACCGAAATCTGCTGCACGGGACGATTGAACTGCTGCGTGTAACCGATGAAGGTTACTACGAGACCCAACGAAATGGCCGCGCCGAACAGCGTTCCGCCAGTCAAGATGACATACCCGCCCACGCCAGCCACAATAGCCAGACTGACGTAAGTTAACGCTTCCAAAGCGGGCGCCAGGGCGCTGGTATATACCTGGGCGCCAATGTTGGCATCCCGATTGGCGGCGTTGCTCAGGCGGAACTGCTCAATGCTCTCATCTTCGCGGCTAAACGCCTGTACTTCGCGCACGGCGGCAATGTTTTCTTGCAGATCAGCGTTGACGGCTCCAATCTCCAGGCGGGCGCGGCGAAACGCTTTGCGCGCCTGCGCGGAGAACCAGCGGGTGACGATAAACATTAAGGGCAACGTGCTTAAGCTGATCAAGGCATAGACCGGGCTTTTGCCCACCATGGTGATGATGATCCACACCACCAGCAGCGACCCTTGCAACACACTAACAATGCCAAAGCCAATCACTTGTTGAATGGTATCAATGTCGTTGGTGATCCGGCTCATGACATCCCCTACTTCGTGCTTGCTGAAGTAGGTCAATGACAGCCGGTTAATCTGGGCGAAAATGTCCCGCCGCATGTCCCGCAGCACGTGAAAGCCAGAACGGCTCATTAGATAAAAGAGCACACCACTACCCAATGCATTGCTAACGTAGAGGGTGACAATGATTAAAACTAACCCGCCCAACCCGGCGACGTTTTCCGCGACAGTGGCTTCGGGATTCGGTATGGTATACCAGCAGTTACTGTAGGTGGTGGCGCCAACGGCAGCCGATGAAGCAGAGGCCGGGCCCAAATAGCAGTCTACGGCTTGCCCCGTCAGATCGGGGATAAGCACCTGCAAATAGGTGCCAACCACGACTAAGAGAACAACGCCACCCAGCGCCCACTTATATTGCCGAAAATAGTTCCAGAACCGCTTCAGAGTTTGGGAGGTACTGCGCGCTTTTTGGGCATCAGTGCCTAGCAAATTTGCATCTCGATCGTACATAACTTCTCCAGGAGGGTAATCGTTCAGTCTTTGATTGAACGGTTACATGGCAGGTATCCAGGCGTGAAGACATTCATGCGCCTGCTTGCCGCTGGCTACCCGCCGCTCACCATTGGTTTCACCCTGAATTATGCGCCGCTTGCGTAAATTGTCCAATAATCAACCCGGCCACAGCACGCCGGAAACGCTCTGGAGCGAGGACTTTACCTGGAACGTCGCGCCAACCCTGACCGGCTGAAGCCTCCACTCCTGAAAATGCGCCGGAGTGAGAACTTTAGCTGGAACGCCGCGCCGACCTCAGATGGCTGAAGTCTCCACTCCAGAGAATACGCTGGAGTGGAGACTTTAGTCGGAACGCTGCGCTAACTTTGGTCGGCTGAAGCCTCCGCTCCGTCACGTTTCAAATCAAGGTCAAGCCCCACAGGAAAGTTTCGCCAGCAGCCGTTTTGTTGTATAACTGGCATCACTTTCAGGCATGGGCCGTGACCAGGCAAATGGCCTGGCAGTCCGCGCTATAACCAACTTTCTTTGCCAGGCAGCAGCAGAATTTTGGGGCTGCTGCCGGCATTTTTTCGATTTTCATATGGACACGCTCTCCCCCCACCAGATTACTCAGGCGCTCCGCCTGGCCGATTTTGACCCCATCCCCGCGCAGCAGCTCATGGCGCCTGTGCCGCGCGCGCTGCGCCGCTCGTTCAGCCAGTCGGGGCAGGCACGCCAGGGAGCGGTGATGATGCTGATTTACCCAGGTAGTCGCGGCCTAAGCACCTTGCTCACTCGCCGCCCGGAAACGCTCAACTCCCACGCCGGACAGATCGCTTTCCCTGGCGGGTCTCAGGACGCAGACGAAAGCCTGGCGCAGACGGCGCTGCGGGAAACGTTCGAGGAGGTAGGGGTGCCGCCACAGCAAATAGAGGTGTTGGGAACGTTAACGACTATTTATATTCCGGTCACGGATTATGAGGTGCATCCTTTTGTGGGCTGGATGCCGGCACGTCCCACCTTCCAACCCAATACCCACGAAGTAGCCGAACTCATTGAGACGCCATTGACCCTGCTGCTGGAACCAGCCACACGGGTGGTGGAGACGTGGCAGTTGCATGGCTTTGACGTGCGCGTTCCCTTTTTCCAGGTGAACGGCCACAAGGTATGGGGAGCAACAGCCATTATCTTGAGCGAGTTTGTGGAACGATTGAAATCAGTTCCCTCCTCCTGAAGCGCTTTCCCAGGTTCTTCTTTTCACCGCCACCATCTTTATTATGCGCCCTCTGGTTCAGCGGCGACGGGTGACAGTAGAGGCTTCGGGGAATCCAGTGGGCAGTCGCACTTGAAAGGC
>CAZDSN010000465.1:0-4081 GCA_964507675.1 uncultured Ardenticatenaceae bacterium
TAACCTTTTGCGACCAAATCAATAGATGCTCAGCCACCGTCTGGGCTACGAATAGAAAACGCAGCGGATGAACTGCTCGCCACGCCGCTGCTTTGAAGGTTATATTTAGTTAATAAAGTTGAGAAAAATGATAAAAACCTTTGACTTTGAACCAGGATAGAGATAGATTACCATTGTACAGGATAGCTAAAATTCGACAGCCGTCCGCGCACGCCCGTTTGCTGCCTTTATATTACTTTGCAGGTATTTTATGACCCAGGATCGTTTTGGTCGTAACATCAACTATCTCCGTATCTCCCTCACTGACAAGTGTAACCTGCGCTGCGTCTACTGTATGCCGGAAGATATGACCTTTCGCCCGCGTCATGAACTGCTGCAAGATGACGAAATTTTGCGTCTGGTGGGTATTTTTGCCGGCATGGGCTTTCACAAATTTCGCCTGACAGGCGGCGAGCCGACGGTGCGGGCTAACCTGGTGCAGTTGGTGCAGGGGATAGCGCAAACGCCAGGGGTGCGCACGGTGGCGATGACCACCAACGGCGTGCTGCTAGAGCAACTGGCCGAACCGCTGGCGGCGGCTGGCTTGCAGCGCGTGAACGTCAGCATTGACAGCCTCGATCCGCAGAAATTCCGCAAGGTCACCCGTTGGGGGGATGTGCAAGATGTGTGGGCCGGCATTGCCGCCGCCGAGCGCGTCGGGCTGCAAGTCAAACTCAATGCTGTGGTTGTGCGCAATTACAATGACAAGGAAGATGTGGTAGACCTGGCCCGCCTGACGCTGTTCAAGCCCTGGCAGGTACGCTTCATTGAAATGATGCCCTTTGGCGACGTAGCGGACTTTCAGCAGGCAGGCGTTGTGTCCGAAGCAGAACTGCACGCCACCATAACCGCCTCCCTGGGACCGCTGATGTTAGTGAACGAAGGGGAACTGGACGGCGAAGCCCGTATCTACCGCCTGGACGAGGGTCTGGGCACACTGGGCTTCATCAGCTCCGTCACTGCCCCCTTCTGCGCCGCCTGCACCCGCGCCCGCCTCACTGCCGATGGAAAGCTGCGCCTTTGCCTGCTGCGCGAGCAAGAGTTCGATCTGCTGACGCCCCTGCGCCAGGGAGCATCTGACGATGAATTGAAAGCGATGTTGACAGAGGCCATCTGGTGGAAGCCCTGGGGCCACGGCCTCTCCCAAAACGTCATTCCCCTCAACCGCGTGATGTCTGAAATTGGGGGGTAACCGGGCTATTCTCGTTGTCCCGTCTCCGCCGTATGGCGAAGACGGCGCGCCTGGCCCGATTGCCCGCATACGACGCTGATGACTGCCCCTGACGGCTGTGCCTTCCAGCCGGACATCGAACGTACCCTCTTTGCGCTTCTGCAAAGACACCCTGACCCTATTGTGCCAGAATAGGTTTGATGTGGATTGGCATTGTTCATCCTGCTGGAGGCAAAACGCACATGACAAGAAAATCGCCGGGCATCAGCGTACTGTTGTGGGGGCTGCTGGGGTTCTTGATGATACTGTTGACCAGCCAGATACAGGCTGGCGTGGGCAGTACGATCCTTCTCCCCCTTATTCTTTCCCCCAAGAATTATGACATCTTACTGAATGACGCCGCTTTCACGCCGCATGTGTTGCCCGTGAGCACAGGCATGGTCGTGACCTGGAAAAATGGCGAAAACAGCCCGCGCAACATTGTCGCGGCTCAGGGGGCGTTCACTTCGCCGGAACTGCCGCCGGGCGGTCTGTTTAGCTGGCAGGCCGGCACAGCCGGCATTTACCCCTACGCCACCGCCGCCGATTCATCCATCGAAGGGGCGTTGGTGGTTTCGGAAAATGGGGCCGCCGATTGGTTTGATGGCCGCACCGCCGCCGAGATGTATGCCGATTCCTGTAGTAGCTGCCATGGGCCAGAACGAGCAGGAGGCATTGGCCCCGCCCTGCTGCCCGGCGCGCTGACCGAAAATGACGCCTTCTACTTTGATACCATCAAAAATGGCCGTCCTGGCACCTTCATGCCTGCCTGGGGAAGTTTAGGGGTGCGGGATGAAGAAATCTGGCTGCTCCTGGGACTGCTGCGCAGTGAGCCAGAGGACGTCAACGTCGAATGGGGCATGGATGAAATAATCGCCAGCCATGAAGTGCTGATAGAGGAAAGCGCCCTGCCCATCACGCCCACGCACACCGGCAACCTGGACAATTTGATGCTCGTTACCGAACGCGAAGCGCAAAGCATTGCCGTCTTTGACGGCGACACCCACACCCTGTTGGGACACATTGGCGCCAGTTACCGGGCGCATGGCTATGCCTTTGACCCCACTACGGATCGTTGGGCGTACAATATTGGCCGGGATGGCTGGCTGTTCAAGATTGATCTGTACACCCTTCAGGCTGTTACCCAAGTGCGTGTTGGGCTGGATTCGCGCGGGCTGGCCATTTCTGACGATGGGAATTATGTGATCGCCGGAAATTATGCGCCGTACACAGCCGTTATCCTGGATGCTCACACCTTACAGCCGCTGAAAGTGATGGAAACTGAAGGATATGATCCTGAGGGTCAGTGGGTTAAATCTCGCGTGGCTATCACCAGTGACGTTGCTCCCAGCCTGGTTGGTCCCTATTTCATCATTGCTCTCAAAGAAGCGGGGCAGGTGTGGCGCATTGATTACAGCCAGCCGGACTTCCCTGTTACCAAACTGGAAAACGTCGGGCATATTTTGCACGACGGTTTTCTCAGTCCCGACAACAGCCGCTTTTACCTGGCCTCTCAGGAAGATAACTGGATGGCCGTCATTGATGTCGCCAATTGGACACTCGTCACCCGAATTGAGACCGGCGACACGCCACATCCTGGTTCCGGCGCGGTTTGGGAAGCCAATGGGGCAGAATATGGCGCTACTGTCCATGCCGGGGAAGGGTTGGTCACCGTCTGGAACCTGGCTAACAATGAAATCGCTGCCGAAATTCCTACCAGCGGTCCGGGGCTTTTCATCCGGGCCAACGAGCAAAACCCTTACGTGTGGGCGGATACGATGTCCGGCCAGCCGCCCAACCGGGTCTACGTGATTGACAAGGAAACGTTCAGCGTTACCCATGTGATCACCGATGGTCTGCTGACGCTGCATCCAGAACTGACCGATGACGGCCAGTTTGTATACATTAGCGACTGGGAAGGCGAGGCGGTGCGCGTGTATGACGCCTACACTTTTGCCCTGGTGGCTGAATTAACCGGAGTAACTACCCCCACCGGCATATTCAACACTTCACGCCGCTACGAAATGTTAGGACACTAACAATAGCGGAAGTTGACGCCGCAAGCCTTCACGCCTGGTCACTGTTTTCTCCCTTCTCCCTTCTCCCTTCTTCCTTACTTGTCCATTCCCCACGTCTGGTCAATCAGGTAAAGAGGGCGGCCTTTGACTTCGTCGTAGATGCGGCCCAGGTATTCGCCAATGATGCCCAGGCTGATAAGCTGGACGCCGCCCAGAAACAGGACGGCTACCAGCGTGGTGGCCTGCCCGGTCAATTCCGTATGGACGGTAAACAAACGCAGGATAATAACAACGAGGATGGCCAGGGCGGAGATGCCGGCCATAGCAAAGCCGAGGTAGGTGGCAAGCTGCAAGGGGAAGTAGGAGAAACTGGTGATGGCGTTGAGGGCGAACGGGAGCATTTGTTTGACGCTGCCGAATTTGGAAGTGCCGGCATAACGCGCCCGCCGCCGGTAAGGAACCCCTGTTTGGCGGAACCCCACCCAGGGCACCATTCCCCGCAAGAAGCGGTTGCGCTCCGGCATACGACGAATAGCGTCCACCACCCGCCGGTCCATTAGCCGGAAATCACCGGTATCCAGGGGAATGCCAATTCCCGTAATCCGGTCAATCAAACGATAAAACAGCGCCGCCGTCGCCTTCTTAAACCAGGTTTCCCCCTCCCGTTCTGTGCGCACGCCATAGACCACATCGTACCCTTCGCGCCATTTGGCGATCATGTCTGGAATGACTTCGGGCGGGTCTTGCAGGTCGGCATCTGTCAGCACCACGGCGTCCCCCTGCACATGATCCAGACCGGCTGTAACGGCTATCT
>CAZDSN010000466.1:0-4058 GCA_964507675.1 uncultured Ardenticatenaceae bacterium
GGAAATAACTACTACGCCTTTTCGACGTTCAACTGCGGCAAGAAGTTGAACGTCTCCACCCGCTCTACCCATATGCCCCCCGGCCCTCTTTCCCCAAGACAGAGGGCCGGGGCGAAGGCCCCCCCTTTATGACAAAAGTCAGCAGCGAGCAGTTACTTTGAGCACTTCTGAAAGTAAGCGGTTAAGATAGACTTGACCGTAAGCAGTGGCGTGTTCACTTGTCTGAAACTCTCTGCCCGCTTCAATTCTAAGATAGAAATGTAGGAGAATCATGAGCAAACAAGCAAAACCTATTCGTCGCGTCCCCCAAAACAGCAAGAAAAAGACCAATTGGCTGCTCATTGCCGGTGGAACTGTTGTCGGAGCCATCGTCATGTTTGGTCTGCTCTTTCTGGCTTTACGGGAACCCCCTGTGCAAACTCTGACATCTTATTGCAACGCCAATCCAGACCGCTGCGAACCATCAGGCTCTAGCGATGCGCCCGTGACCATTGTCGAAGTTTCTGACTATGGCTGCAGTCACTGCCGCGATTTTAACCTGGAAAAAGCCTCTCTTCTGCACGAGCAATATGTCACCACAGGCGACGTCAAATGGGTATTTCTCCCCTTTGCCCTGGATGATACCCGCCAGCCGGCAGCCGAAGCCGCCATGTGCGCTGGCGATCAAGACAAATTCGCCGAATACCACTATGCGTTATTTACAATCCAGGAAACTCCCCTGGCATTTACGCGAGATGGGTACTTGAATGCCGCGCAGACTGCCGGCATTTCCAACATAGACGCCTTCACAGAATGTATGGACTCCCGCCAATATCGCAGCATCGTCCAGGACAACCGCAACGCTGCCCGCCGCGCCGGCGTCACCGGCACACCTACCTTCTTCATTAACGACGCCAAAGTAGAAGGCAACCGGCCTCTAGCTGACTTCCAACAGCTCATTGACAACCTGACCAATTAGGGAGTAAGCCACCTCATGCATACCCAAAATTGGCAGGTTCGTTTTATTCAACTCCTCTCTGTGGTGGGCATGTTTCTCGCCTACTATCTGCTGCTCTACCACAATGGTACGCTGGTCGGCGTTTGCCCCGCCAGTGGCATTGAAGATTGTGGCAAAGTCAGCGGCCCAGGCGCGCCCTACGCCAGCATTGGCCCCATTCCCGTTGCTTTAATTGGCCTGTTGGGCTACGCCGTCCTTTTCCTGGTTACCTGGCTCAAAGATTGGTGGCCCTGGCTGGAAGATAACCTGGCCCCGCTGCTTCTCAGCCTGACCGGGCTGGCTTTCCTTTTTTCCCTGGGACTTACTGCGCTGGAAGTTCTCGTCATTCACGCCATTTGCCGCTACTGCGTTGTATCCGCCGTGAACATCACCATCATGTTTATCCTGGCATTGCTCTTCCTGCGCCGTGACCTCCAGGAAAACTCAACCCTTTAACAAGACGCATCACGAGGTATGAAGTTCTCACTTCGTACCTCATACCTCATACTTTCTGAGGAGCGACACCGATGAGACAAGAGCTTGTAAAAAACTGGATGAATCCCAACGTCATCACGGTCAGTTCGGATACAGCCTTACCCGAAGCTCATCGCCTGATGACCGAACATCGAATCAGACGCCTACCCGTGCTGGAAGATGGCCGGCTGGTAGGCATTGTCACCCTGGGTGACGTACGTGAAGCCGAGCCGTCAAACGCCACCTCCCTCAGCATCTGGGAGCTAAATTACTTGCTAAGCCGTCTACCTGTGTCCGAAATTATGACGGAAAACCCCCAAACCATCCTGCAAGACGCCACTGTAGGAGAAGCCGCTCACATCATGCTGACTTACAGAGTGAGTGGGTTGCCCGTTGTGGACAACACCGGCGCTATCATCGGCATTGTCACCGAATCCGACATCTTCCGCATGGTCGCCCAAGAATGGCAAGCTTGACGTGCCGGCAACCCGACCACCTGACAAAAGGAATGAAAAATGGAATTTGGCGTCCCCAAAGAAGTTCGCGACCTGGAAATGCGGGTCGGCTTAACGCCCGCGGGCACACTTGCCCTCGTCCAGGCCGGTCATACCGTCTACGTTGAACGTGAAGCCGGCGCCGGCGCCGGCTTTAGCGATAATCATTACCTGCGCGCCGGCGCCAAAATTGTCTACTCAGCCGCCGAAGCATATGGTCGGGCTGACGTTCTCGTCAAAGTCACCCGTCCCACTGCCCAAGAACATCGCCTGTTTCGCCACGGCCAGACAATCTTCTCCTTTTTGCATCTACCTGTCTCCTCCCCCGATCTTTACGAAGCCCTGATCACCCACGAAATTACCGCCATCGCCTACGAAATGATTGGCGAGAGCGACGGCTTCCGCCCCATCCTGCACCCCATGAGCGAAATCGCCGGACGCCTGGCCCCCGTCATCGCCGGCCAACTCCTCATGAACACCAACGGCGGGCGTGGCACACTCCTCAGCGGCATTCCGGGTGTCCCCCCAGCCGCAGTCGTCATTTTGGGCGCAGGCACATTAGGTTTGAATGCTACCCGCGCCTTTCTTGGTTTAGGGGCACAAGTCACCGTGCTCGACCAGGACCTGCGCAAGTTGCAGCACACAGATGAACTGTTCCACGGGCAGGTCACCACCATGCTTGCCAGTGAATACTCATTGGGCCGCGTCGTGGATTTCGCTGACGTGCTCGTTGGCTGTATTCTCACCCCAGGCCGCCGCGCCCCCGTGCTCGTCACCCGCGACATGGTGCGCCGGATGCGCCCTGGCTCTGTCATCATTGACTTCTCCATTGACCAGGGTGGCTGTGTGGAGACCAGCCGTCCCACCACACTCCGCGTACCAACGTTTATCAGTGAAGGGACCATCCATTATTGCGTCCCCAACCTGACCGCTTCTGTGGCTCGTACCACCAGCAATGCTATCACCAATGCCACCCTTCCCTTCCTGCTGGCAATTGGCGCACATGGACTGCCCGGCGTATTCTCCCAGGCGCCTGCCCTGCGAGATGGCGTCAACATCTATGAGGGCAAACTTGCCAACCTGGATGTAGCTGCCGCCCTGGACCGTCCATTGGAAGTTGATCTATCTGGTTACCAGCCATCAGGAGGGACATCATGATGAAATGGGAAGATATATACCGCCGCAAAGTTACCGACGCCGACGCCGCTGTGGCGTGTATTCAATCCGAAAACCGTATCTATATTGGGGGTGGGGCTGGCGTCCCTTCCGTCTTAATTGATGCCCTGGTGCGGCGGGCAGACAGGCTGCGCAATGTGGAAATCACCCATATCTTAACCTTTGCCCCTGCCCCGTACGTTGCCCCCGAATACAGCGATATTTTTCGCGTCAATGCTCTTTTCATAGGCAACAACGTGCGCCAGGCCGTGCAGCAGGGACGGGCTGACTTTACGCCCGTCTTCCTCTCGGAGATTCCAGGCCTCTTCCGCAATGGCGCGCTGCCCATTGACGTGGCCTTAATTTCCTTATCCCCGCCAGACGAACATGGCTTTTGCAGCTTTGGCGTGGAAGTAGGAACCACAAAACCGGCGGCAGAATCGGCCCGCCTGATCGTGGCCGAAATCAACAGGCAAATGCCCCGCTGTTTGGGAGACAGTTTCATCCACATCAGCCGCCTGAACTATATTGTGGACGTGGATTACCCCTTGCCAGAAGCTCCGCAAGGCGGCAGTTCCGAACTGCACATGCAAGTAGGGCAGCATATTGCCGGCATGATCCCCAACGGCGCCACCCTGCAAATGGGCATCGGCAGCATCCCCGACGCTGTCCTCAAGAACCTCACCCATCACAAAGACCTGGGCATCCACACCGAACTCTTCTCCGACGGCATCATAGACGTCGTCGAGTCGGGCATCATCACTTGCGCCTGCAAGACCTTTCATCCGGGCAAGATGATCGTTGGTTTTCTCTTTGGTACGAAGCGACTATACGAATTCGTGGACAACAATCCGATTCTCGAGCTGCACCCCACCGACTACGACAACGACCCGTTCAACATCGCCCGCAACGACAAAATGGTGGCTATCAATCCTGCGCTTCAAGAGGATCTGACCGGG
>CAZDSN010000467.1:0-4048 GCA_964507675.1 uncultured Ardenticatenaceae bacterium
GACGACTCGACATCGGGAAGTGCTGCATCTCATTGAGGTAGTCGACGACCCAAAGCGGTGGCCGCGACGGGTCGCGCACTTCGGCACACGTCCCGGTCGCCGGGACGTAGACGTGACCGGCACGTATTGGCGGCGAAGCAACGGACATGCGCGTTTCCTTGCTGCCGATCGGGTCGATAGACGTGATCGGCGTCCGCACCCACCGCGCATCCTCGCGAAGGTCGGCGATCAGCTCAAGCCCGGCGGCTTTGTTCTCGATGAGAAGCTCCGTCGGCTTCCAGTCGGCACAGATGTCTTTGACAGCTTGCACCATGTCGAAATACGCCCATGCCTCGGCGCGGACGTCGAGCAGATACACCTTGCCGTCCTCCATCTCGGCCCACACGCTAGCGGCGGTACGTGCCGCCGAGCCCGACAGATGCCGAAGCCTCGTCCCGCCGGTATCGACGCTGACGACGACGCGGGCGGCACGCTTACGAATCGCCGACACCTCGGCGAAGTCGTATCGCCGAAACCACGCGATGTCGACCATGGCGCCGCTGGCGGGGACGGGACGGCACATGAACTGCCCCGACCACATCTGCGGCGACTCTTTTTCAAGCACCGAGCGGATCGCCTCGATGTCTTTGCGACGATACGGCCAGAGGATCTCGCCAGCCTTGCGCGTATGCGTCACCGTCTCGGCGGTGCGGTAGGCGGTCGCTGGTCGCGTAATGCGCCACACCTCGTCTTGCTCGGCATAGACCGGCAGCGAGATCGTCTCCCACTTGCGGTCGCCAGCGTATCGCCGCTGAATGATTCCGACGACATCGTCCTCGTGATAGCGGGTATTGATAACGATCCACGAGGCGTCAGGGGCGAGACGGCTGCGGAAGCGGAAGATCTCGTCGAACAGCTTAGCACGTTCTGTATGACTGTAGGCGTCTGCCTCACTTAGGAAGTCATCGAGCAGAAGGAGCGACGCGCCCTTACCTGTAGGTGCGCCCCCCCTACCCATAGCGGCGAACAGTCCCTTCCGCTGCCGCACCGACCCGTCCTCGCGATAGACACGGAACGCGCCTTTGGCGGCGGTGTCCGGCGAGACGTTGACACCGGGGAAGACTCGTCGAAACTCCGGTGAGGCGATGAGATTGCGCACCGGCCCGCCGATGTTATTCTCGGCGAACTCCGCCGACATACAACCGACGATGACGTCCCGGTCAGGGTGACGACCGCAGTACCAAGCCGCATAAAGTATTGAAGCCAGTTGGGTTTTGCCGTGACGCGGCGGAATATTGAGCACCAATCCGCTCACCTCACCGCGCTCGACACGCATCAATGCGTCAGCGATGACTTGAATGTGCCATGGGTCGGTGAACTCCGACGACATGAACTTCCCGAAGGCGATCAGATCATCACGGGCCTCGATGGCGTCACGTTCCGTCAACGCCTCCTCGGCAAGCTGGGCCTGCACTTGCTCATACGACGCCACCGCGTCGGCGACGTTGCTGATTCGATGCCGCCGCTTAAACTCGTCGACGGCCCCGGTGTCACGGACGGTGACGCCAGCGACGTGATGCTTGATGCGTTTCTGTAGTGCCTTCACGTCGTCGGCGGCGATGTCGGCAGCGTCGGCGACGAGCTTGATCAGCCGCGCCAACTCGAAAGCGTGCCACAGCGGTAGCGCCAGCGTGTCCGATGGCGGCGACGGCGCAGCGGCGACATTGGCGGGGACCGCGTCCCGCTGCTCACGCGCCTGCAGCAGTAGCTCGATGTCTTTGGCTACGGTACGTACACGCCCAAAGGCTGAGATCAGGGCTTGTAGCGCGGCTGATTTCTTTGTCTTGTCCTGCGCCGACATCTGGGCGAGGTTGACTTGATTGACCCAAGCAGTCACGGCGTCGATGCCTTCGCTTACAGGTGGATGCGGGTGGACAGGCGCGGCGATGGCCGGGACGTTAGCTGTGAGGGCTTTGGGTCGGCGTGGCGGGGGGAGCGGCTGAAGCTTAGGCATAAGATAGGGTAGGGTTTGGGGAAAGTGGGGATGATGAATAAAAGGCTTGACTTCGGCTCTGGGTGTGGGTAGGGTTGACGCAAATGGACACTCAAACCCGCCAACTCCTCGAAGCTGCCGGATGGTCTGCGACTGCTCAGACGGACTCATACGGTCGCCCTTATTGGGCATGGCAGCGAGGCAAGGACTACTTTCACGTCTACGCGGACTCGCAATACAAGATCACCTGCCAGCGGAAGCCATACGGGACGTGTGGTAGGGCTGCTGTTGTGGCAACGGTGGAGGTTAGGTAGGATATGGAAACTACATGTCCTTTTTGCAATAAGTCGCTCTCAAAAGACGAGCAAGAGATGTGCCCTGCATGCGATGAACTGTGCTGTTCGGAGTGCCACGGTTTGGGCTGTTGCTGTCCCTTTTGTAACGACTCCGATAACCTCGACGATGAGGGTGAGTAGATGGGATACAATATTACTTCAGTTGACTACATCAATGGTCGCCTCTACATGACTGAGAGTGTGCGTTCTCAACTTGAAGAAAAGCTGAACCTACCAGAGTCTTGCTTCTTGCAAGAGCAACTCTATGAGGCTTTGTCGCACACGACAGGTTCAGCGGATTTGCTGCTTACATGGGAGGGTGGTGATTCACACACAGGCATTCGTGTCGTGAATGGTAAGGTTACGAAGCATGAAGTGGTCTTCGCTCTCGGTGATGAGGTCAAATCTTGACACGCCAATCCCTCAAGCATCATGTCTTCATGTCCATGGCCGTCGCCGTGGCTCAGCTCTCAACTTGTCGCCGCCTTCAAGTCGGCTGCGTTCTTCTCGCCGCAGACGGCCGTGTGCTTGGCACCGGCTACAATGGGGCGCTACCTGGGCGGCAGCACTGCGACGCCGAGACGTGTGGGCCGGGGAAGCGATGCCTGCGAACGCGGCACGCGGAGCGATCAGCACTTGACTACAGCCAGGGCGTTGTGGCAAGATGCTACGTAACACATGAGCCGTGTGTCCGTTGCACGCAAGACCTGATCGCCCGTGGCTGTCGCGAAGTGTACTACCTGGAGAGCTACGTGGGCGCCGACGACGAGAAGATCTGGCGACAACGCCATGTCGACGAGGCTGGGGTCGTGTGGGTGCAGATGCGACGAGACGACGGCGACGAGACTCCTTTCCGACACATGAAAGACGTACTGTGATGGTCCTGTCTGAACTAATCGAGAAGCTAAAGATCCTCAAGGAAAAACACGGGGATCTTGAGATCTTAGTGTGGACGAAAACGGGTTTCACCCCTATCAAAGACACTGCGCACACTCTAGGATGCACACACATTGTCACTAAGTTTTAGGATTTCATAAAATGACGACCTCTCGTCCTCTTATCATCGCCCTCGGCGGCCTGAAGCGTTCCGGCAAGGACACCTTCGCCGGTATCCTCGCCGCCGTCGCCAAGTCACGGCCAAACCTCACAACACACAGGATCGCCTTCGCTGAGCCGCTGCGGCGAGCTGCCGCCGCAGCCTATGACGTCCCGGTCGCCGAGTTCAGCGATGACACCCTCAAAGACGGGATTCACCCCGCGTGGGGAATCACCCGCCGCCAGATGCTCATCAACGTAGGCGAAGCCATGCGCGGTGTCGACGCCGATCACTGGACGAAGCTGCTGAGACGAGGCATTGACAGCTTCGAGACGGCGGCGAAGCTATATACGCCAACCCACAAGCCTCTGCACATTGTCACCGATCTGCGCCGCCCCAACGAGGCCAAAGCACTACTTGACCTCGGCGCGACGCTAGTGCTCGTTGTCCGCGACGGCGTCGTGTGGGACGGCCACGAGACGGAGGCGATGGCAGGGATGGCTACGGGGCGATGGCGGGGAGGTTGCTCCCCTCTCCCCTATCACCTCGTAGTCGAGAACGCCTACCCCGTCGACGGCGACGCCTCGATGATTCCCGCGGCGACGGCAGCTTTCGAGAAGGCCGCAAATCAACTCATTGACGCCGTCTTGTCGACGGCGAGAGGGTGACAAGATGGCGATGAGCACATACCCAAAGATCCCACTA
>CAZDSN010000468.1:0-4046 GCA_964507675.1 uncultured Ardenticatenaceae bacterium
CGATTTGTTTTGTAATAAGGAGCATTCAGACGTGAACAACGCAGTTGAAAAGGAAAGAAAGGAATAATTTATGGAAATTACGAAGGACACCCGCATTTCGGACATTCTTGAGACATACGGCGATATCGCCGAAGTGATGGAGTTGTTTGGCGTGCAGCGAGTCGGCCGATATTCAATTCGCGCCCTGGCGGCTAAGGCGCTTACCGTTGAATGGGCAGCGCGGATTCACCGCGTCCCATTGGAGGAATTTTTAGAGATTTTGCAGCGGGCGATCACTTCTAAAATGTGGCCTGTCGCTTCGCAGGGAGAAGGGACTTGACGCAGCCCAGTCTGCCTAAACTACAGGTAATAAACGTTGACCGTATCATTTCAAAATGTAGGGGCGAATCCACGTGTTCGCCCAGGGGGGCAGACCCGCGTGTCTGCCCCTACCCCAGTTGATTGAGAAGATACGTTGACCTGACATTTTATTGAGCATAAATGGAATTGATATGGAGTGAATAGAATGACAACAATTAATGTGCAGTCCAATGTACAACTTAATAAAAATCAGTGGTTTCGGCTGGGATTGGTAACGGCCGTTGCCAGCATCACAGCCGTTCTTATCGTACAGGCAGTGGCGATTGCCATCTGGCCCGATATTGCCCTCTTTAAGCCGCTGGACAGCTACCCTCGCACAGCTCTGTTTACGTTGATACCGGCGCTAGGAGCCACGGCTCTGTTGGCCTGGCTGTCCCGCCGCAAGGCCAACCCGGTGCAAAGCTTTCTCAAAATTTCGGCTGTGGCGCTGGTACTCAGCATCATCCCCGATTACCTGTTGCCAGTGGAATATAAAACCTTCCTGGGCAGCAGCGTCACCGCCTTTTTGCATGTAGTGGCAGCGGTCGTTACCGTATCCGTTCTGGTTATTGGCTACCGGCGGCAAACCGGCGCTTAACGAACCGGGAGTGCATGAGGGCGCATGATGACACCTCCCCAGCGGCTGCTGGTCTGCGGCTGGATTGAACGGGTAGGCGGCGAGGTGACTCGCGGGATGCTGACGCTGGCTCAAGATGGCAGTATGGTTGGTGCGATTGCTGCCGTGGTGCAGACCGGGCTGGCCAAGACCATTACCCATTTGTTGTTGGGGCAGGTCCCGCCAACGGGCGTTTACCGCCTTGTTCCCCTTGATTTAGTGGAGCGACTGGATGGGGAATGCGTTTATCTGCACGCATCCCGTCAGCAGGTGGCCGCCCTACCCATTTATCAACCCGATTGCTAAAAAGTCTATAGACGTGATCAGAGAACATGGACATACAAATGGCGAAACGAATAACTTTATCCGCCCTGGCGCTCGTCTTACTGTTGGCAGCCTGCGGCAGAACAATACCGGCATCTGAAGAAGCGGCCGCCTCGCCCGGCAGGGGTATGGGACGACAAAGCGGCATGATGGCCCGCCACCACGAGCCTATTCCAGAAGCGTATGCCGGGCTGGCTAATCCGGTGGCGGCTGACGAAAGCTCTCTGGAACGAGGTGTAGAATTGTTTACCACGCATTGCGCTTCCTGTCATGGAGATGGCGGTATGGGGGATGGCCCGGCCAGTGCCGGCATTGACCCGGCGCCGGCGCCCATCGCCCATACCAGCCAGATGATGGGTGACGCCTATCTTTTCTGGCGTGTCAGCGAAGGGGGAGCGATGGCCCCCTTCAATTCGGCGATGCCCGCCTGGAAGGGGGCGTTAGATGAACCGGCGCGTTGGGATGTGATCAACTACATACGGGCGTTAGGCAGTGGCGCGGTGATGCCGCGTCAGGGGATGGGTGGCGCGGCCTTTGACCCCGTTGTGCAAGCCACGCGCCAGGTGGAGATGTTGGCAACGGCCGTTGATCAGCGCGTCCTAACCCAGGCCGAAGCAGATATGTTTGCGGAAGTTCACACGGCCGTTGAAGCGCTGCGGATGCAGAATATGGCCGGAATGAGTGGGAACATGGCCGACATGCAGGCGGAACTGCTGGCCGCACTCGTTCAGGCAGGAACCATCACCCAAGAACAGGCGGATACCTTCAGCGACGTTCACGGCCGGCTGCTTGACGCCGGGCTGATGGAGTAGAAGGTATTAGATCATGGCGTTTCTTAGACAACGGCTGATATCTAACCCCACAAAACCGACAAAAGTCGGCGACGGCCGTTACCCAGACGCCTATACTACAATCAGATACAAGCATAAGGAGCAACAAAATGACACAAGCAACCCTCTACGCCGATTGGCGTGAAAAAGTGATTTACTCAGCCGAAGGTCCCCAACCGCAGCCGCTGATGGCCGACGAAAAGGTCAAAATTATCGTCGCTGGTTTGGAGCCGGGACAAAAGATACCGCCGCACCCCGAAGCGGCGGCCATGTACCACTTCTTAGAAGGCAGCGGCTGGATGCTGGTTGACGGCGAACGGCTGGCAGTCACCCAGGGGGCCACCGTGGTGATGCCCGCCGGTACGGTGCGCGGCGTGGAAGCAGAAACGCGCCTGGCCTTTCTGGCCACGCGCATATCGTAGGGAGATAGCTCTAACACGAGGAAAATATCATGAATAATAAATCAGCCATTGGCAAGTGGAATATCGGTGTTGGACTGTGGGTCATGGCCGGTTTCATGATCTACGGCTTTGTTCTGATTTACTTACGCGACTTTGCCCCCGACAAGGAAGCCTGGATTGCTGCCTACAACGTTAGTCCCCATTTTGAAGCACGCCTGGCCCACGTTCATGGTAATCTCTTTTCCTTTCTCAACATTGTCTTTGGTTTCCTACTGGTCAAGCTGCCCGTCAAAGCATCCCAGGCGAAATGGGTTTCCTGGCTGGCACTGGCGGGACTGCTGATGCCCCTGGGCATTCTAAGTGAAATCTACCTGGCGCTGCCACCTGTTCTGGTACTCATTGGCGGTCTGTCCATCCTGGCAGCAACCATCTTGTTGGGGATCGCCATCACGCAAATGAAATTACAATCAACTTAAACAAGCATATGGAGAAACGATGATGAACAAACAAACATTAATCAACAACTTGAACCAAGACCTGGCCGGAGAATTGGGCGCCATCATTCAATACCTGACCTATGCCGCCAAAGTCACCGGCCCATACCGGCCGCAGTTGTCCCAATTCTTTTTAACGGAAGTGGCCGATGAGCAGCTTCACCGCCCAATTCCTGGCCAATAGAATCGTTGCTTTGGGCGGCGAACCCCCAACGTCGCCGCGCCCCGTGCCGTCGGCGAAGTCCAACCGGGAAACGCTGGAAGCGGTGTTGACTGCTGAACGACAGGCTACGGCTGATTATACGCAGCGCGCCCGCGAAGCTGAAGAATTTAACAATAAAGGGTTAGCCGTGCAGTTGGAAGATATAGTCCGCGACGAAAGCGGTCATTCCGAAGAAACAGAACGTATTCTGCGTGACTGGCCGCTTTAGATGTTTGCTTAGATTGGACCAATCTTGGAGATTGGTCCAATCTGAAAAAGGAATAGAGCTGATGAATCTTTATTTTTTGATGACGGCGATCTTTGTGCTGATGGCGGCTTTGATGTCTGCTGATGCGTCGTTGGCCAGCTTTACGCTTGTGCCCTGGTTTAATGGGTTGCGCTGGCTGCGGGTGCATCTGATTACGCTGGGGGTGATGACGGAAACGATCTTCGGGCTGCTGCCGGCCATTGTGGCCATCCACGCCGGGCAGCCGCGCCCAAAATTCCGTTGGGACATCTGGCTGACGTTGAATATCGGCTTGCTGACGCTGCTTATCGGCATTCCCATCATCAATCAGGCGCTTATTTTGGTGGGCGGTACGCTCGTTTTTATAGCGACAACGCTGCTGATTGTCCAGTTACGCGGGTTGTACACGCTAAAACGGGCAGGCGCGGTCAAGGAAAACGGCCGTATCCGCCACGGTCGTAAATTTTATATCGCCGGCCTGAGCTACTTTTTACTCGGCATCATCGTAGGTACCGGTCTGTGGCTGGGCTGGAGCGACTGGTTAAGAATCAAGACGCCGGTTGAAGTGCATATCCACGCCAACAATTGGGGTT
>CAZDSN010000469.1:0-4042 GCA_964507675.1 uncultured Ardenticatenaceae bacterium
GTGTGCGCCAACTGCATGCGCTCAATGTAGCGGGGGGTGGCGTTGTCGGCCAGCTTGACGCTGACGATATTCCCCTGGCGGTCCATCTCAACGAGTGTGCCCGTGCGGCCTGACCCGGCGGCCACCAGCAGGTTACCGTTGGGGAGTTCATAGACGCCACGGTAGCCGTCGTTGAGGGGCAGATAGTTGGCTACCAGACTGCCGCCGCTGGTGTATTCCAGAATGCCTTTTTGCCCGCCGCTGAAGTTGGCGACGAGAATATTGCTGTTAGCAGCGGCTTGAAGCTGTTCGGGGAAGTTGTCCACGGGGGTGAACAGGTCCAGGAAGCTGCCGTTCAGGTCGTAGCGGTGGATGGCGTCGCTGGTGATGCCGGCAACTAACCAATCATTTGCCCGCCCCAATACATCGTAAGGCGAATCCAGCCCGCCGCTGCCGCTGGGGATAAAAACGCCCACGTAGTTACCCGCCGCGTCAAATTCCACCACGCTGTCAATGTTGCCGCCGCCGCCAGTAGTTACCAGCAGGTTCCCGTTGGGGCGTAGTTCCATGCCGCGTGGATTTTGCAGCAGAGCCGGGTTGGGTCCCCCTGCTGGGGCAAATACGCCCAGATAACTGCCATTCAGGTCATACGCCTGCACTACATCTTCGCTGTCATCGCTGACCAGAATGGTATCTCCACTGCTGCTGAGGATGGCGTTAATGGGCAGCACCAGGTTTGTGGGGTCGGGTGGAATGAAGTTGGCGTCTACCAGGTCACCCGTTTGAGGATCAAAAGCCATGACCCGCTTATTGGTGGAATCAGGCACTAGCAGCAGGCCAGATGTGCCTAACAGCGCCTGCGCGCGGGCGGCATCCGCAGGGTTCCGCGTGGGGAGAATGGCGGGTAGGGGTTCCAGACACAGGTATACCTGGTAGCCGGCGTCGAAACTGCAGTCAGGGCTGATGGGCGTCAGGTGAGCCTGCATACCCATTTCTTCGCCAATAACCAGCAGCTCCTCGGCAGTATAAGATGGCGCCGCGTCGTGGGCGGCGGCTACCGTGCTCAGAGCGGACAGCAACAATAGCAGGAGTAGGAACGAGCGTAACTTTTTCATCACATGCACCTCCATGGGCAATCTATTATTCTGGTTGAGGACACCATGATTATAGCGGGATGTCACGCTGTGTGTCAATCAGGAGACATTTAGGTGGCATGGAGGTGCATTGGCGGCGTTAGCTGGCCGCCTGACTGCGGCTCGGTTCCTGCTGCAGTTGTTTGACGAAGTTGAAACCGACAAGCTGCTGCCGTTCGGTATCCCAGAGACGGAAGGACAATGATTTCAGGCTGGACCAGAGGGTGATGGTTCCTACTTCGTGGAAGAGGGGGTTTTCCTGGTGACACTTTTCCAGGTAGTAGTTGGGAATGCGCGGGCTGAGGTGGTGGATGTGGTGGAAACCAATGTTGCCGCTGAACCATTGCAGCACTTTCGGCAGTTTATAGAAGGAACTCCCCTGCAGGGCGGCGGCAAAGTAATCCCAGTTTTCGTGTTCGGCCCAGTAAACACCTTCGAACTGGTGCTGCACGTAGAATAACCAGATGCCGGTAGAAGCCGCCACCGCCATCACGGGCATCTGAATCAGCAAATACGCTTTCAGGCCAATGAGCAGGCTCATGGTCACGGCAATGCCCAACACAGCCAGGTTGGTTAGCAGCACACTGCGGCGACCTTTGGCGTTTGTGCCTTTGGGGGCAAAACGTTGGCCGATGACAAAGGCAAATAGAGGGGCGACGACAAACATGACCAGGGGATTGCGGTAAATGCGATAGGCAAGCTGCTTGCGCGCCGGCATTTCCAGGTATTCCGCCACCGTGAGCGTCCATACGTCGCCCACGCCGCGCCGATCCAGGTCGCCAGCGGTGGCATGGTGGATGGCATGATCGTGTCGCCAGCGAAAATAGGGCACAAAGACGAGCAGGCCGGTGATCACGCCCATTATGTCGTTTGTCTGGCGATTGGGGAAAAATGAGCCATGCCCACAATCATGGCAGATGATAAAGATCCGGACTAAGAAGCCGGCTGCCGGCACAGCCAGAACAAGCGTGAGCCAGTACGAGATTTGTAGACTCCAGATCATGGCTCCCCATAAGAGGATGTAGGGAATCAATGAATTGGCTACCTGTCCCCAACTTCGTCGCAGATCAGGGCTTTGGTATTCGGCGATGGCCTGTCGCCAGGCGGGTTTCTGGATGCTCGATTTACTTGCAAGACTCATTATTATCTCCCTTGGTTGATGGGCGGTACGCGCCAGATGTTAAGTGGCTGGCGCTTCTCATTGGGTAAACAGGTTGTGGTTTTGTGGGCGTCTGGCAGCAGAAGAAAAACTCCTACTCATACAGATTCCAGAAAACTGGAAGGTAGAGACGTCGCACAACTGGCAAAAACACCAGCGTAAAAAGGGTTTGCGAACAGAGTTGGGTAAGCAGCGGCTGCTGGCGCAGCTAATTTCACTAGCTAATAGCAGTAGATAGGACAGTATTATCTATTGTACCGTAGCCGCAGATTTTGGCTTGTACGCGGATAGGATTTTGGTGTGGTTTGGCAGCCACTTTAAGCTGCTGCTCAGATCAAGGCTTGAAAACCATAGGCAGCAGCAGCCCGTAATCATTGTCCTCAATGGTCAACGGGCTTTGCGAGGCAGGGCGTAATGCCGCGCCTAGCGGGGCAAAGAGGTGCAGCATTAAGCTGCGGTCACCGTCAATCAGGCTGTTGTCTATAATCGGTACCGTAAACATCTGACTGATCTTGCCGGCGGCAATGGTAAGCTGGCTGCTCACGCGGAGATAATCCTCGCCTGCCAGGGCTGTGCCATCCAGGGTTTCATAGGAGACGCTGGCCGGGGCAAATGGGTTGGCTGTTGTCAGGGTAACGGTGATGGTAGCTGTGCCGGCATCTTCATCCACCTGATACGCTGCCATCTCAAACGAAAGTTGGGGAACGGAGACATCCGCGTTGGCCTGCCCCCAGCCATCCGCAAAATCAGTCAGATTGCTGTGGCCGCGAATGACGGCGCTGTTGACTAGCGAGGCAGTGGCAGTCAAGGCGTCGCTGACGCGCGCCGTCACGGTGATAATGCCGCTCGCGCCTGGGTTTATGTTAGCCACCTGCCACACGGGAGTTGGCCCGGCTACGGGCGTTACAGGCACGCCGCTGCTGGTGAAGGCCAGGTCTGTCAGGGGAAGCGAGAGGGTGTTGGTGATAAAGGCCTGGCTGACCAGGTTGCTGCTCTCGTTTTGGAACTGGAGCGTATAGGTTACTGGTTGGCCTGGTAGCAGAGGCGTCTGGCCGGCTATGTGCAACATCAGGCTGAGAGGAGTATTGGAGGCTTCATAAGCGCCGATGTCGCAGCCGTTGCCGCTGTCGCTGAGGCTGGGAATATCTACCGGGCGGAGTTGACTCCTTTGGTCAACGTCATTGGCCGGGCAGTGCCCCGCGTCCAGGGCCGGGCTGCCGGGCAGCAGGGCGTGCGTCTCGGTGGCGCCGCCGTTGAGCAGCAGGGGACCCAGGCGAGCGTCTTGCTGCGTTAAGTCGGAAGCCTCCATGAAATGACAGGAGAGATCCCCAGCGAGATTATGCCCTTGTGACACGATGGCAGAGGCTGGCAAAGCGCACTCTTCCTCGCTGTTTTGGGCCACGATACTGTTTTGCAAGGTGAATGTGCCCATCTCCGCACCAGAAAGACCGCCGCCTTGCGTCGCCTGATTGAGCGTCACTGTGCTGTTACGGATCGTGACGCTGCCGCCATCGTTGCGGATGCCGCCGCCGCCAGCGGCTTCGTTCGCGCTAATGGTACTGGTGTCTATCAATAACGCGCCGGTGTTTTGGATGCCGCCGCCATAGACGTCCGCGGTATTCTGGATGATGCTTGTATAAGACAGGTCGAGTTCACCGCCCCTATTGGCGATGGCTCCGCCGGAGAAGCTTTCATTTTCCGACAGGCTGCTGCCGGTAATGGTCAGCGTGCCGTGATTGTCAATCCCACCGCCATTGGCATAGGCCACATT
>CAZDSN010000470.1:0-4031 GCA_964507675.1 uncultured Ardenticatenaceae bacterium
CTGGGATAGATAGGCTTGTGCATAGGGTTTCCTGCCAGGCAGGAAGCGAGTCAGCCGCGGCGAGCGTCAGGCGAAAAGGGTGGGGTTTTGCTGCACCCAGGCTACCAGGTCAGCGATGCCCTGGCGAGGAGAAATGGTGGGCTGCCAGTTGAGGGCGGCGGCGGCGCGGCGGATGTCAGCCACAAAGACTTTCTGGTCGCCAGGGCGCCAGTCGCCGTATTGTACAGGTATAGGGTGTCCTAACAACTGTGCCAGCAGGGGACCAAATTCAGCCCAGACGGAGAGGGTGTTATCTGGTCCGCCGCCCAGGTTAAAAGCCTGTCCGGCTAAGGTGTGGCTGCGGTCAATGCCGGCAGCATACGCCTGCACCAGATCAGATACATGCAGCAAATCCCGCACCTGCTTGCCATCTCCATAAATGGTGATGGGGCGCTGCTGCACACTGGCGATCACAAAATGGGCCACCCAACCCTGATCTTCTACGCCAAACTGGCGCGGACCATAAATACAGGATTGGCGAAACGTCAACGTTTTCAGGCCATAAATGCGGGCATAATCCACCATATACTGGTCGCCCGCGCCTTTGGAACAGCCATAAGGCGAGTGAAAGTCCAGCGGGTAATCTTCACCCACGCCATGGAGATAGTCGGCGTAAGCATAGCGGGTGGCCTGCTCCACCACGCGCACCATTTCCATGCCACCATACACTTTATTCGTCGAAGCGTACAAGACAGTGGCTTGCGGCGCATGTTGGCGCACCGCTTCCAATACGTTAAAAGTTCCCAGGGCGTTGATCTCAAAATCCTGGCGCGGATTCTGTACCGAAGTGGTCACAGCTACCTGCGCCGCCAGATGCAGCACCACGGTATCTTTGCCGGCATCGTCCGCGCCGCCCATAGCGCTTTCCAGGGCGTCGTAATCGCGCACGTCGCCTACGATCAGATCGAACTTTTGCCCGTGCCGCTGTCGCAGCCAGGGGAGGTTGGCTGCCGCTCCCCGGCGCGACAAATTGTCGAACAGGGTCACCTGATGACCCTGCGTCAGAAAATGGTCAGCGCAGTTACAGCCAATAAAACCCGCGCCGCCAGTAATGAATATTTTCATGTGAAGCGTTCCATGTACCTTTAATATCGAGGGGGCGCTGGCGGCAGCGGCTTTCGCGTCCAGGTGAACGGCGCACTTTCCTGAATTTTGGAAAAGGGGCCATTCCTGGAGACAAATTCCAGGCCAGTCGCTCTGTTTTACACCCTATTCTACACTTTCCGCACCGGGCAGGCGCAGCAATGGCAAGCGAAGACGTAGGATGTCCCATCTTTGGCGGAGGGTGGTCTGAACCGGTTCATCCAGGGGAGCCAGGGTCATAATCAGGGCGTCTTCGTGATTGTCATGGTAATAACGGGGGCGTTCGCCGACAACCTCAAAGCCATACTTTTGGTAAAGGAGTTGGGCAACCAGGTTACTGCGTCGCACCTCCAGCGTGGCCATAGCTGCGCCCTGGTCTATAGCTTGCTGCAAGGCGCTCAGCAGCAGCAGTTCCCCCAAACCCTGCCCCCGCCACTCGGGATGGATGACAATAGTGCTGATGTGCGCTTCATCCAACACTAACCAATAACCAACATAGCCGATTAGCTGCGGGTGGACAGGGGAATGGCTTACCGTTAACACCTGATAGTGCGCCAGGTCGTTGTGCGTCAGCTCGTGACGGTAGCCGCGGGCAGACCAGGGTTGGGTATAAACCAGGCTTTCGATAGCCATCACCTCGTCTACGTCGTCCAGCGTCATGGGGCGCAACGTAAAGGGGACGGAAGGGGAAATCAGCCCATTAGCCAGGGAAGTTGTGTCGTTTACCAAGTTCGTCGTTTCAGTCCTGGGTGGCGCTGCCGGCAGGATCGCGCAAATAAATAGGGGACAGGGCCGCGGCGTCATCCACCTGGCCGCGCCGCAAGCGGTTCCAGGCGATCTGGGCCAGGGTTCCGGCGCGGCGCACGTTGGCAGATGCCGGCATAATTTGAAACCCCTTGTCCGTCTGTTTAATCTGCCGCACCGCCGCCGCGTCAATTTCACCCGCCAGGAAGGTTGGAGTCTCCGCCAGCGTCGCCAGCAGTTGCTCCCAGGTAAAGATGTCGGGCGCACCCTGGGACTGCCAGCCATGTCGCTTGTGCCAGCGGTAGCGGCCCGCACAAATACGGGTGCGCCCCGCTTCGGCCACCACCACTAATTGCCCTTCCTGGTAACCAATGCCGGCAGCCACAATATCCAGCGTGGGCACAGCCAGCAGCGGCAGACGATGAGCCAGGCTCAGCCCTTTGGCCAGACCCAACCCTACGCGCAGCCCGGTGTAGGAGCCTGGGCCAATAGCCACGCCAATGCCTTTCAAATCAGCGGCGCTGATGCGGGCGCGGTCGAACATGCCCTGCAGCGCCGGTGCCAGATCAATAGTTTGCGTATTCACGGATTGCCAACCCAACTCGGCCACAATGGTTTGCCCATCGTGCAAAGCCAGACCTAACCAGCGCGTTGCGGTATCAATAGCCAGTAACATAATCAATCAACCCGTGTGCAAAGCCGTTCACACGCCAAAGGCGCTCTGCCGAAACGATTTCAACAGAGCCAGAGAACGATCGCCGCCAGCCGTCATCCGTATGCCGCGGCGGGTTTCATTGATATGGCGCAAAGTGATTAAGAGATGGTCGGCAGGCAGCATTATTTCAATTCGTTCCGGCCATTCGATCATCATCACGCTGCGATAAGCCAGCATATCCTCCAACCCCACGGTGACAGCGTCAAGCGCCGTTTCCAGACGATAGCAGTCCACATGATATAACACCAGCCCATCTCGCAGCCGCGGATACTCGTTTACCAGGGTATAGGTGGGGCTGGTAACCCGCTGCCCGGCGCCCCAGCCACGGCCAATGCCCCGGGCGAAAACGGTTTTGCCGACGCCTAACTCTCCCGACAGGCAGACAATATCCATCGGCTGCAACAGTTCACCTAAGCGCACGCCCAGTCGCTCCGTTTGCGTCTCGCTGCTGCTGATAAAATCCAGTGTTTTATCGTCTAAAATCGCCATAAATCCATTATACCCTTTTCTGCGGCAATCATGGTATCATTGCCCGCTCAGAAAAGGATTTTCAACATGCGTTTACTGATCATATCGGATATTCATGCAAATCTGACAGCTTTTGAGGCGGTGTTGGAGGATGCCGGCAAAGATGCCAGCAAACATGCCTGGGATCAAATCTGGTGTTTGGGCGACGTAGTTGGCTATGGCCCGGACCCCAACGAATGCGTGGCGCTGCTGCAATCCTTCCCCAACCACATCAGCCTCTCCGGCAACCACGATTGGGCGGTGCTGAATAAACTGGACATCAACAGTTTCAACGTGGAAGCGCGTCAGGCCATCCACTGGACGCAATCCCAACTGACGCCAGAAAGTCACGCCTATCTGGATGGCCTACCCTCGCTGGTGGTAGTTCCCCCGCACTTCACTCTGGCCCATGCCAGCCCGCGCCAACCCGTCTGGGAATATATTCTGGATGCGGGGGTGGCTGCCGCCAATTTACCCCACTTCGAGACGCCTGTCTGCCTGGTCGGACATACCCACACCCCTATCATTTACGCCTATATGGACGACCAGATGATGACGCGCTCACCGCTCTATCACCAACCCATCAGCCTGAACATAGCTGAACGGCTGATTATCAACCCAGGCAGTGTGGGGCAGCCGCGCGACGGCGATCCCCGCGCAGCTTACGCCTTGCTCGATCTGGAGCAGATGACGTGGGAACATCGCCGCGTCGCCTATGATATAGCCGCCACTCAGGCCCGTATGCGCCAATACGACTTGCCGCCGCGCCTGATTGCCCGCCTGGCCTACGGCTGGTGAATGGCTGCCGCCACATGGGAGTTAAGAAATTCACCGCCAAGACGGAAAGGGCGCGAAGATTTTGTGGCGTTCTGCGGCATCCTGACAGTAACAAGTTTTATGGGTCAGGTAGCCCATTGGGGGGAGGACAGGAAGGGAACTTATT
>CAZDSN010000471.1:0-4022 GCA_964507675.1 uncultured Ardenticatenaceae bacterium
GAAGCAGTCAACCAGCACCCCCTACTCAATGAATTCTCCGAAGGCAAGCCAGATGACTATGGCGTTTTTGTCTTGCGCACCATCGCCCTGATGCGTGGTCTGGACGTCAAAAGCAAAACCCTTATCAACCTCAAACCGAACAATTTTGTCCACGACTGGCGACAGGCCACACGTTATATGGAAAAAGCCCTGGAGCGATTAACAGCCGTCAACACCGATGGTTTTGGCGTCTTTGATAGGCGTTGGGTTCCCTACTCCACTATGGTCTCTCCTCTGGCTGCAATGCTCCACGCCATTGAAACCAAAAAACCAGGCCATCAGGCCTATAAATTGATGCGTCGCTGGTATTGGGCCAGCGTTTTCCGCGAACGCTACGCTGGTTCAGTAGAAAGCGCCATTTATCGGGATTACCAGGACTTCCTGACAGCCGTTGCCGATCCAACCTTTGAACCAGTGGCTTTGCGCGAAGCGCGAATCAGCATCATTGACAACAAAGCATTTAGCCTGCGCAGCATAGCCCGCGTTAATGCCGTCTACCGGGGCGTTATGTGCCTGATAGCCATTAAGGGAGCAAAGGATTTTCAGGCCGATGACTCCATTGCCTTTCATACCCTCGAGGATCACCATATCTTCCCCAAAGCATACCTGGAGAAACAGAAAGACGCCGCCGGTAGAAAAATAGCTGCCGACCAGATCAACTCCATTGTCAATCGCACACTCATTTCAGCGCAAACCAATCGGCACATCAGCCATAGCTCCCCCAGCAAGTACCTGGAAAACGTCATACCTGCTAATCGTCGCGTTGAAATTTTGACCAGCCACTTTATAGACGCCACCGCATTGACCGCGATGCAAACCAATAACTTTGAAGCCTTCCTCAATGCGCGAGACGCAAATTTGTTGATAGAAATTATCACCCGCCTGGACAACCAATAGGCTACAGGCTGAATTAACCCGAAAAAGTTAAATCGCTTATCGCCAACGGTGGCAGGTAGTCGCCGCCAGGGAAGCAAGCCAACGAGAATCCAGCGACCTCAGCGAACGCTGGCAGCAGCTAAATGCCCTATTCCGAAACAAAATTCGGCATGGTTCAAAACTTATCCAAACACCTTTACAAATTTAGTGTCATTCCGAGGTCCGCCGAGGAATCCCTTCGCGGTATTCGTGCCATTCGTGAAATTCGTGGCAAAAATCTTCCCCCATGGCCACCTTATCTCTTGTTTGACACACACACCTTTTCGATATAAAATAAACTTATTCGAGATTTTTTCGCAAATTTGACAATTTTGACAAAAATAGGTCATATATGTTAGTCGAATTTACGGTCGGCAATTACCGCTCGTTTCGTACCCCCCAAACACTAAGCATGGTCGCCGCATCCCTCAAAGCCAGAGACCCCCTACTCGACGAAAACGCCGTCATCCAGATTGCCAATAACCCGGACTTACTGACCAGCGCTGCCCTTTACGGCGCAAACGCCAGCGGCAAAAGCAATCTGGTGCAGGCTCTTGCCTTTATGCAGCGTTTTGTTCTCAACTCGCCTAAAGAAACGAAGCCTACGGGCGGCATCCGCGTTGAACCTTTTCGTTTGCACACGACTACCATTCACCAACCTTCCCACTTTGAAATTGTCTTCATCGTAGATGGCAAACGGTATCGCTATGGGTTTGAGGCAACTCAAGAAAGGGTACTGGCTGAATGGCTGTACTTTGTGCCCTCCACCCGCGAGGCGCGCCTCTTTGAACGCCAGGGAGACGACATCGCCGTTGGCAGCTACTTCAAAGAAGGGCGCGATTTAGAGCAGCACACCCGTCCCAATGCCCTTTTTCTTTCCGTTGTAGCCCAATTCAACGGCCCCCAGGCGCAAAAACTGGTAACCTGGTTCAGGCGCTTGGGCATCATTTCCGGCGTTGACGACATGGGCATGATGCCCTTCACGCTTACACAGCTTCTTGAGGGCGAATATAGCCAGGCCATCAGGCAGTTGATTTGCGATCTAGATCTGGGTATTGGGGACATACACGTCGAAAAGACCGCAGCGCATGGCAGCAAACCCAACTTTCCCGATGAAATGCCCGAAGACATACGGCAGGCATTCTTGACCATCCTCAACGCGGCCCATACCCAGGGATTTACGGTACGCACCCTTCATGCACAGTATGATGACGACGGCAATCCCGTTGGGCAAGAATTTTTCGAGTTAGATAATCAGGAGTCAGAAGGCACGCAGAAACTATTTGCCATGTCTGGCCCGTTAATAGACACCTTGCAAGCAGGGGACGTGTTGGTAGTGGATGAACTGGACGCCCGGCTGCATCCACTACTCACCCGCCAGATTATTTCCCTCTTCAACCACAAAGCCACTAATCCTCATGGCGCGCAGCTAATTTTCAACACCCACGATACCAATTTGCTAGACAACACCCTGTTCCGCCGTGACCAGATATGGTTTGTGGAAAAAGACCCCCAAGGCGCCAGTCACCTCTACTCGCTGGCTGAGTTCAAGGTACGCTACGACAAAGATTATGAACGCGGCTATATTCAGGGACGGTATGGCGCCGTCCCTTATCTGAGCCACATCCAGACCATTGTGAGCCGCGAATATGCCACGCCAGCCTAAACCCTCAGGGCGCAGTTACAAATCACGTCCAGTAAACACCCGCGAACCAGCGCCACGCTTCCTGATTGTTTGTGAAGGCGAAAAAACAGAACCCGCCTACTTTCACGGTTTCCGTGTCCCTTCAGTTACTATTGAAATTGCCGGTTTGGGCAAAAACCCTCTCACGCTGGTTGAAGAAGCGATAACCCGGCGCAGCAAGAGCCAATATGATCAGGTGTGGTGCGTGTTTGACAAAGACGACACACCCATTGAACGCTTTAATCGGGCGCTATTGCTGGCACAAAAGTATAAGATAAAGGTCGCCTATTCCAACCAGGCGTTTGAACTGTGGTATCTCCTGCATTTCCACTACTGCGATACCCCCCAAACCCGTCGTGATTACAACGACAGCTTAAGCCGCCAACTTGGGCGCGTCTATGATAAGAAAGACGCTACGTTGTATCGCCTACTGCTGCCCCTCCAGGATCAGGCAATTCGCCACGCCGAACGCCTGTTGGCGCAATACAATCCCCCCAACCCGGCAGTTGATGATCCGGCGACGACTGTGCATAAGTTGGTGCAAGAACTAAACCGTTTCGCTCAGGCAAAACGGTTCTCGTGACGGCAAAACAACCCCATGCCGCTAAAACAAATCTACACCACCTACAACCCCCACACCTCCCCACCCCCCGCGCCATTCCGCTACTGCCCCCACTGCCGCACCGCATTAGCAGTGCGCCAGATTGACCACATCCCCCGCTCCGCTTGCCCCGCCTGCGGCTTCATCCACTTCCGCAACCCCGCCCCCGCCATTTGCCTGCTCATCGTCAAAGACGGCTGCGTCCTGCTCGGCAAACGCCGCGGCGACCCCGGCAAAGGCAAATGGGCTACCCCCAGCGGCTACATTGAATACCACGACGACTTTCTATCAACGGCTGTGCGCGAAGCCAGAGAAGAAACGGGCCTGGACATTGAAATTAGCGCCATCCTCAACGTCACCTCCTCCTTCCACGCCCCCCAATACCATTTCCTGGCTGTCTACCTGTTAGCCAGCGTCGCCGGCGGCGAACTCACCCCTGGCGACGACCTGGAAACGGCAGCCTGGTTCCCCCTATCCGGCTCCTTCCCCGAACTCGCCTTTCCCGAAGACGCTGACATCCTAACCGCCTACGCCCATTCCCCCCTCACCGGATTGCCAGTTGACCCTGACTTCACCACAGATACAATACAGAGTAATCGTGAAAAACCGTTGGCTGAGTAATCTACTGGTATCACCCCAGTAAATCGTGACGCTCTCTTTAATAGCATATCGGTTCCATAAAACGGGCAAAAAGGCATCGGCGCCGGGCAATTTTGGGCGCGTCTGCGCCCAAAATTGTCCATAAAAATGGGTGTCAGCCCCGCCTACGGCGGGGCTGACACC
>CAZDSN010000472.1:0-4021 GCA_964507675.1 uncultured Ardenticatenaceae bacterium
CGCGCAGCAGGTCGGGCATGATGGTTTCCCCTTGCAGGGGCATTTTCAAGCGGATGGCGTATGGGTTGCCGGCAGCTTCCAGCGCGGCTGCCTGCTCTGGCGGAAAATCACGATACCGCCTGTCGTAACCCGAATGGTCGCCTTTAGCCGCCAGTTCGAGCCGTATTTGCTGTAGTTCTGCTTCTGTGGCAAAACATTTATAAGCGTGCCCTTGCGCCACCAACCAATGCGCCCACTGCTGGTACAGTTCAGCCCGCTCTGTTTGCACGTAGGGACCATACGGCCCGCCTACGTCTGGCCCCTCATCCCAATCGAGGCCAAACCAACGCAAACCTGTTATCAGGTACTCAAGGGCTCCTTCTACCGTGCGTCTGGTGTCGGTATCTTCTATCCGCAGAATAAACTGACCTTGATGCCGCCGCGCATACATCCAGCCAAATAGCGCCGTCCAGACGCTGCCAATGTGTAAATAACCAGTAGGACTTGGGGCAAAACGAAGCCGAACAGACATAGTTTTGTGGTGTGTTAACCGAACTCTTGTTTGCGGTGACGCATCCGAATAGATTGGACGACGCCCATAGCCATATACCAGGTGAGCAGCGAGCTGCCGCCGTAGCTGACAAAGGGGAGGGTCAAACCCGTGACTGGCAGCAGGCGCAGGTTCATGCCTATGCTGACGACGGTCTGGAAAAACAGCACGCCCGCAATACCCACACACGCCAGGCGACCTGCCAGGTCGCGTGTCATGGCCGTCACTTTGAGGATGCGCAGCAGAATGAATGCCATCAAGCCGACGACGAAAAGGGCGCCAAAAACAAAGCCTAACTCCTCGACCACGACGGCAAAAATAAAGTCAGTATGCTGGACGCGCAAAAATCCAAGTTGGCTTTGCGTACCTTGAAAGTAGCCTTTGCCGAATGGCCCGCCAGAACCGATGGCAATCAAGGCCTGGTTAACGTTAAACGCTTGATCGGGCAGGGCTTCGGGATTGACAAAGGCCAGCAGACGTTCCTGTTGATAGGCGGCCAGACGGGGGATAACGAGAATTGCCGCTGTCAGGCCAACGCTGCCTAAGATGGCAAAGTGAGACAGCGGCAGGCCGGCCATCCAGATCATGATAAACCACAAGATGAAGTAGAGAATGGACATGCCCAGGTCAGGCTCGATGAAGATCAGGCCAATGGGCAGGCCAATATACAGGAGAGCCAGGATGGTGTTAGAAAAGCGGCTCATGAGCCGTTGCCGCGTTGCCAGGAATTGGGCCAGGGTGAGAGCAATGAAGATACGGCCGAATTCAGATGGTTGTAGTTGGAAGAAGCCAAAATCAAACCAGCGCCGCACCTGGTTGTTAAGTTCACCAATCAGGACGACCAGCGCCAGGGAGGCAACCAGGGTAATGTAAATGTACCAATGCCCGGCGGTGAGGATGCGGTAGTCAACAGCGGAAATGACCAGCATGGCCACGATGCCGGCAACCGCCCACATAATCTGGCGGTCGGGCAAGAGTTCCAGATCAGGCGCACCCGTGACGGCGCTCTTTTGGATAAGAATGCCGTAGGCTGTTAGCAAAATAATGGCGGCCGCCAACCATAAGTCGAAGTACCGCCAGACGGAAGTTTTACTCATAGGCTAATTATTGGCAGCGAGGAGATGGAAACGTATGGGCCCATCGCACGAACTCTCAGCCACCACCAGTGATTTTTTGCAGCCGTTTGCCATCAGTTGGCTGCTATTTTTTCAATGCCAGACGCCAGACGTCTGACACTCTCCTGGATAATATCATCCTTGATCTGTTCGATCAAACCAGGCAGATCGAGCAGGTCAAGTAGTCAACCTGACTGGTGGGCAGCCAACCCGCCGGCCATTTTCATCCAAAGCGGCGACCCGCAGCGGCACATTAACTTCTGGCATTGTGTTTGCGGCCAAACGGTAGCGGTTAGTTGCAAATCACCGAGACTCTGCTTACACTTGTGTTTATGCCCGACCGACTGATTCTTAGCCGCTATCGCCTGGCCACATTTGCTGCTTGCCGCCGCCGCTTTCAACTGCGCTATCAAGAGCGGCTGGCCTGGCCGGCGCCGCCGCGGGCGGTAAGTATTCAACTGGCACAGGAAAGGGGGCAGGCGTTTCACCGTTTGTTGGAGCGGCACTTTCTAGGTTTGCCGGCATCTCCCGCCGCCGCCGCTGACGATGAACGCCTGGCGGGTTGGTGGCGCACATTCCTGGCGCAAGGACCGTCACTGCCGGCAGGTCGCCGGTTGGTAGAGTACACCTTGACCGTGCCTATTGGCCGCCACTTTCTGACAGGGCGCTTCGATCTGCTTGTTCTGACGGAAGGGGGCGCCCACATTTTTGACTGGAAAACGGAGGCGCATCCCCGCCCGGAAGCGGTGCTGCGTCAGGATTTGCAGACGCTGCTCTATCTGGTGATGGTCACCGAAGGCGCGGCTGCGCTGGCCCCAGGCGGCGCCATCAACCCCGACCAGGTGCGCATTACCTACTGGTACACTGCCAACCCCTCCGCTTCTGTCACCATAGGCTACAGCCAGCAGCAGCACGTTGCCAACTGGCGTGCGCTCACTGACCAGGTCGCCGCCCTGGAAGCCCAGTTAACGTCCGCCGACCCCCTCTGGCCGCTGACAGACAACCTGGCTGAATGCGCCATCTGCCCGTTTCAAATTTACTGCGGCCGGCAGCAAGCAGGCCACATGCCGGCAGCCAATGCTGCCGATGACCAGGAACCTGAAGAAGATACCCCCCCGCTGCTGCTGGAGCCTGAACAAATGTAATCTGCCACCTGTAGATCGCACACCCATAACATGAACCTGCAAGATTTCCGCTTTCTTCTGAGTCCGGCAGGGGAAAAGTGGCTGGCAGAATTAGCCCAGAGTGACCTTTCACCGCAGACACACCTGGCCTGGGCCAGCCGTCTGCGCCAGGTCGTCGAACCGGCCCAGGCGCAAGCGCTGCTAGAGACGGCGTTACTGCGACAGCGGGCGACAGCCAAATTTAGCCGCGCCGATCGCATGTTTTTCACGCGAGAGTCCCTGGAACAGGCCTCGGCGGAGGTAGTTGCCCATTACCGCGCCGCTAAATTTAGCGCGGCTGGATTTACAGAGATTCTCGATCTTTGCTGCGGTATTGGCGGCGATGCGACGGCGCTGGCGGCAACCGCCCACGTCATAGGCGTAGAACAGGATGCGCTGCGGCTGGCGATGGCTGTACACAACGTGGCCGTTTATGGGCATGGTGCGCGTTTTCAGGGATGGGAAACTGATGTGCAGGCTTTATCCCCCACTCTGTTGGTTGGGCGAGGCCAGACCCGTCCCCAGGCCATATTCTTTGACCCCGCTCGCCGCGATGAACGCGGTCAACGCCTTTACCGTCTGGACCAATACCAGCCGCCTGTGTGGCCAGTGCTGCATATCTGGCAACCGCACCTGCCCCATATCGGCGTCAAAATTGGCCCAGGGGTGGATTACGTGGAACTACCGGTAGATGCCGAGGTTGAATTTATTTCCGTGGCCGGAGAAGTCAGAGAAGGGGTGCTTTGGTTTGGCGATTTACGCGCCGGGGCGGCGCGGCGCGCTACGCTGCTGCCGGCAGGCGATACCCTCAACAGCCTGGACGAACCCGAAATAGTGCCTTTATCTGCTCCCCAGGCGTATTTGTATGAGCCAGACGGGGCCGTCATTCGGGCGCACCTGGTAACAACATTGGCGCGACAGTTGCAGGCCCGCCTGCTTGATCCGGACATTGCCTACTTAACTGCGGCCCATTACCGCCCCACTCCTTTTGCGCGCGGCTTTCGTCTGGAAGCGGCATTTCCCTTCCAATTGAAACGACTGCGCCACTATTTACGCCAACAGGATGTGGGCCAGGCGACGATTAAGAAGCGCGGTTCGCCGCTGGACCCGGATCAACTACGGCAGCAGCTCCGTCTGCGGGGCAGCCGCCACCTTCATATTTTCTTGACGCATGTGATGGGGGAACCAACGGTATTGGTGGGAGAACCTGTGGC
>CAZDSN010000473.1:0-4007 GCA_964507675.1 uncultured Ardenticatenaceae bacterium
GCGGCGGGATCAATGGCGTATCCGTCGGCAATGCCTCCGTTGAGGATGCTCGTCAAACTACCATCCAGGGTGGGTGTAAGCTGAAATGGCAGCGCGGCCCCGGTGAGCAGCGTGTGGTTATACCCGCCTGGCTCATGCGGATCGCCTCGTTCCAGGTCAATCCCGTAAGCGTACAGAAGGTGTGGCTGGCCGTCCCGGTAAGATAGAGGGATGGAAAAGGCAAAGCCATGGTGGTCGCCGGGGAAGGTGAGAATGGGGCGGCGCTGGTTGGCGGTGATGCGGGCGACCGGGGACGCGCCCGCTCCGGTGTGGTCTATGTAGATATCCACAAACACAGGTTCGGCGGGCGCGTCGGGGTCGAGGCACCAGCCTACGACCAGTCCTTCGGCAATGATGCCGTCTACCCAACCGGCAGGCGGCTGCGCCCCCATCTGGATTTCAAACAGGCGGGGCGCGCCGGGGAGAAGGAAGAGGTCGCCGCTGCCGGCATCCTGAGCATAAGCAAACAGGGTGTGTGGGCGGCCGTCGCGGAACTGGTCAGGAATAACGAACAAAAAGCTGTGAGCGTTGAACAGGTTCGCCAGGGTTGTGCCCACAAACGCCCCCACCCCGGCGGCCCCATCCACGTAAAAGTGCACGGCCAGCGCTTCCCCGCTGCCTGGCCCGCCCTCTGCATGACCGCCAGCGATGCCGCCGTTGCCAATGGCGTCTAGCTGGCCGGTGGGGCGCGGCGGCGGCGCGGCAAGGGGGGTGAGATGGATGCCGGCAAGGGAGCGAGGAGGCATTTCCACGGTGAGCATTTGTGCGCGCGTCACCGTGCCAAGCTGGCTCTGGCTTACGCCCGCCGGAGTATACTTGACAACCGTTCCCTGCCAGGCGCGCGTATCCAGGCCGCGGCTGAATTCCACTGTGACCGCCGCCGCGCGGTTGCCTACATTGGCGAACGCATACAACAGTTCTTGCCACGGGCCATCATCGTACTGCCAGACCATGTGCTGAATCTGGTCCACGGCAATTTTAATGGCGTTGGTGGTATCGCTGGGGTGGCGCGGTACGCCCAACGGCTGGATGTGCTCGGCATCAATGCCGCGCGAGAAGGCATCGAAAATGCTCAGGGGCGTATGGGCATCCGCCTCCGGGTAAAGCGCTTCCACCAACACGGGTACGTCCACAAACTGCCGCCGCTTCACATACCAGGCCCACAGGCTCTGGTTGCCGCTGGACAGATGGGCCGCGCCCAGCATAAACCCCTGGCGAAAAAAGGTCTTGAACTGCTGTTGGAACTGCACAGCGCGGTCGGCCATGTGCAGCAGTTCCTGGTTGAAAATGGGCGTTACCCGCTGCCCCTGGGCATCTACCATGGCCTCAATCCAGGCAGCGGGGACGAGGATGCGCTCGCCGCGGACGGCGGCGGCGCCAAAGCGAAAGAGGCGCGCTCGCAGGTTGAACACGTCCTGGACGCCGCGCTTATAGGTGTAGGTCGTGCCGGAGTGGGTGGGATAGCCGGTGGGAGCGACGCCATGTTCCATAATGGCAAAGTTGGCGGCGAAATAATCCTCGCACTGCTGCCGCCACGTCTCGAACGCCAGGCTGGCGGCGGTGTCGTCGTCGCGGGCTTCCGCCAGCATGTAGCCTGGAGGCTCCGCATGTACCGTTTTTTCCAGGTAGCCGGGGTGGTTGTATACATCAACATCCACCATATTCATTTTGGCCGTCATCATTTCCGAATAGACGTGCTGCCAGAAGGGCACCCAGCGTTCGGCCAGCTTCTCCTCAGGCGTGGCGCGCAGCGACAGCGAACGGGTGTCGCCCTGAAACAGCTTGATGGTGGAAGCGGTGTGATCGTACCAGTCGGTGAAGTAAGGGACCAGGTGTTCCGGCGGCAGAAATTCGTTGGTGATGGTGAAGTAAGGAATGCCGGCAGCCCGCCCCACCTCCTGTACCCGCGCCAACATCTGCTGCAAGCGCCGCGCATACCAGGGGCCAAATCCCGCCGTGTTGTCAAACGGCAGCCCCACCACGCTGTCCACAATGTGCTGGTGGTTTATGCTGTAACATAGACTGTGCCCATACTGATGCAGCATGAACTCCAACAACCGGAAACCGTGATGCAGCAGGCTGTCGCGTACCCAGTCCTGGGCATATAACTGTTCCAGGCCAGGCACAGGGCACATCTCCACGTTTTGGAAGTCATACAGCTTGCTTTCGCTGATACCTCCACGCGCCAGCGAATTCCCATCCAGGTATATCTTGCGCGCTGCGTCTGCCACAGTGACGTACGGGTCGCAGCCGGACTCAATCTGGAACAGGCGATTATTCTCTGGCGTACTGGTGGTGGCGCAGGTGTGAGCTGCCAACTGCGCCGGAAAAGGCGGCAGGATAAATGGCTCCCAGGTGTCTGCCCCGGTCTGCCGCAGGTGACCGCGGTAACGCTGGCGATGCCACTGAATGTGACAGGGACCGCTGGTGGCCTGGGGGTAAATTCCTTCCAGCATGAGCCGGTCCATCACCTGGCGAAAGGTGTAGGGCGTCTCTGGGAAAACGTCGCTGATGGGGGGATACCCGCCCAGAAAACGATAAAACCCGCCCATCTCAAAGCCCCAGATTTGCGCCTCCAGCTTGATTTGCCCGCCATGCAACTGCTGCTTCAGGCGGCGCAGCAGGTCTGGCAGCGTTTCGTTGGGATTATCGGGCATATTGGGGGGCGTATCTATGGGGTGCATTTCCAGCCAGTGGCGCAGAGCGGGCGGGCCATCGTAGCGGCCAATGGGACCATCCAGCGCGTAGTTGATGGCAATGGTATAGGGATCCATCCCATCCAACGGGGCGTCTGCCGTACGTTCTCCGTGGCGACGGTAGAAACGGGGCCGGCGGGCACGCAGCCACTCGCGGTAAATGTTGGCGACGTCGTACCAATCTACCGGCGCGCTGGCAGTTTCTCCTTCACGGCGAAAGGCGCGCAGACGGTACTGGAACTGCGCCCCGGAAAAGCCGCCATCTACCTGTCCGCCGGAGAGGGTGTAGGTCTCTGGGCGGACAAACTGCCCATCCTGAAAAAATAAGGGAAAGACTGTATCGAGGGCGAAGGTGGTTTGGGTGGAGGCGTCAAACGGAGGATTTTTGTTATCGTAAAAGTGCTTTTCATGGCCGGACTCATCTGTGCCGGAAATGGCGATCCCCTGGGCGAAACCGGCGGCGGCGTCCCGCCGCAACTGGTACAGGGCCACAAATTGGGCCACCAGCGGGTATTGCGGTGGAAAATCGGCATAGCCATTTTCCCACTCCAGCCCCTGCGCCAACTGGACAAAGCCGCCCGTCTGGCCGTTGGGGTTCAGCAGATGATATTCCTGACCGGGGACCGTCATGTCGTCATTGTGGAACTGCAGCCAGGGGTAAAGGATGCGCGTTTCCCACGCTTCCTGCGCCGACCGGCGCGGGATGGGGTGTGGATAGGTGAAGGACAGGTCCAGGTTGATCCAGCCGGCGTCAAGGCTGTGGGGCGCGGACAGTCTCAGGGTTACGTCAATGGGACCGTAGGGCAGCGCGCCCGGCTGAATGACTCGTTCGGGGGGCAGGCTGGCGTAGTGGATGAGCAGGTCGCCCGTGGGCGTGTAGCTATAAGCGGGGGCGGCGGCGTTTTGCCCGCTGTATTGCAGCACAGTTGGCGGCGTATCTTTGACAGCTTTGCCGTCTATCAGGCTAAATTTGACGAAGCGGATGGCGAAGAGGCTGTGATGGGTTGCCGGCAGCGCGTAAATATCGCTGTTGTGACGCCGCAAGGCTACCTGGTTCAACGTGGCCTGAGGCAGGCCGATTTCCAGGTGGGTGGTGCAGCCGGACGAATCTGGTTGAGAGTCGAACGGGATGGTTGTCATGTGCGTCTCCTGCCGGCAAAAAAAGAATTGCCGCTGCGTTGTAGAATGGGGTAACACCACAGAATAGCGTGGATAAATGATTGAGAGCCTCGCTAAGCGCGGTACAATTCTTGTATCAGGCAAGAATCACCC
>CAZDSN010000474.1:0-3999 GCA_964507675.1 uncultured Ardenticatenaceae bacterium
GTAGATGATGACGACTGGTTGGGGGGTGAGGACGGTCATGACGCGCTCGGGGAGCATGAAGGGGACGTCGTAGATTAGCTGCCCTTCGACCTGGTCGGTGAACATTTTGAAGCCGCCGTAATCGAATCCGGGTTCGGCGGCGTATTGCTGATAGTTGCGGATTTTGGGGCCGGGGGGGCCGTAGCCGTCGCCATCAATTACCAGTTCCACGTGGGGGTAGTTGATGATGTTTTGCTTGTTGGTCAGCATGGTGTCTTTGAACTGGTGCACAATCAAGACCCGATTCACGCCTAATTCAATGGCGATCTGTTCCATTTGCGCCTGCACCTGGTTGATGTCTTCAGCGTCCAGCGTGCCCAGTTGGATGCCCGGTTCTTGCTGATCGTTCATGGCAAATTCAGGGTCAATAGCCAGGTGAACGTGGGGATAGTAGAGGAACTCGCGTATCCGCTCAAACTCATCCATCAGCTCAGCGCGACCGATCTGAATATCGAGCACGACGGCGGCGTTGTTCCGTTCCGCCGTCACCAACCAGTCGTAAATCAGGCTTTTGTCAATCTGGCGGCTGCATAGAGGGTAGCTGGAACAAGGTTTGGCGACGGTGGTGATCATGTGAAAGGTGGGGATGGAGTAGCGACCATCGGTTACCCAGGGGGCGAATTCGGCTATGACGCCGCGCAGCATACGCACCGTTTCGTTGCGGGGCTGGTTGCCCAGCAGGCCGAGGCCGCGGCCTTCGGGGCTGCCGTAGAAGGAGATCAGGCGAAACTGGCTTAAATATGGGCTGGGGCTGCCAGGGGAAATCGCCAGCGGGGGCGGCGCAGGCAGCGGCGCAGGCGGCGTGGCTGGGGCATTGTTGGTGGGATCCCACAGCCAGGGCAAAATGTCCCAGGGGGGCGGGGCGGGTGTGGACGTGGGGGTGACTGAGGGTGTCTCTGTGGGCGGGGGCGTGGGGGTGGCGGTGGCTGTGCCTGTGGCGGTGCTGGTGGGCAAGGGCGTAGCTGTAGGCGTCTGGCTGGGAATAGCCGTCGGCGTCACGGGCAAGGGTAGGGGCGTGGCTGTACTTGTGGGTTGGGCGACGCTGACGATCTGAGCGACCTGGGTGGGCGTGGGCTGTGTTTCAGCCTGCGGGGGGCGGCTGCAGGCGACGGCGGCCAGGATAAGGAGCAGCGTAAGGGGGTAAGCGCAGCGGCGAATGGGGACGAACAGGGCATCTTGTCTGGTTGTTGTCATGTGCATTTGTGGCTGGCGGCCAATCAGGTCTTCCGTTGGGAATGAAACATGGGTTGGGTACAGCGCTGTAAGTCGCGGGCGCGGCGACGTCCGGCGCGGCTAAGGGTGTGAAGTGGATGCCACAGGGTCAGCGCCAGCAAGTGGGCACGGTTGTGGACGTGATAGTAGTCGGCGAGAAAGGCATGACCAGGAAAAAGGGCGCGCCAGGGGCCAAGCAGAAGATCGGTTGGCCTGTCTGTGGTCAGCAGCCGCCACCAGAGGCGCTGGCGGCTATAGAAGGCGCGGGTGCGGTTGACGGCATCGTCCTGGCGGAAATGGCGTTGGAAAAGGGCACGTTTCCAGGAGGGGGGAACTAGCTGGCGCAGGATAGAGGCCGGCATTTTGGTACCCAACAGCGTCTGGCTCAGCCACAAACAAAAGTAACTCACCTGCGCCGCCCGCGCTGCCTGCGCCAGCCGCACAAAAGCGGGCCAGAAATCTGGTTCGTTCTGATAGTGGCTGAGCAGGCGATCAATGTCTAGATAGTGGCGCAACCCCAGGTCGCTAAAGCGGTGCTGCAAGCCAGTGTGTAGACAGAGATGGAGCAGCATGGCGGGCGGGGCCGGCTGCCACAGGTTGGCGTCCGGGGGGAGGGGCACAGCAGTAGACCAGATGTGTTCCAGGTCCAGGTAGGCGACCTGGCTGACCAGGACGGCCTGGCGCAGGGGCCAATGGAACTCCAGTTCAATTTGTTGTCCCAGCACCCATTTGGTGAGGCGTAGATGCCAGCCAAACTCCTGCATGGCGGCGCGATCCGGCTGGCTTGATGTCTGTTCCTGGTGCAGGGTGTAGCCGGCGGCCTGGAGTTCGGCCAGGGCCGCTTCGGCCTGGTGTGCCGGCACAGCCACATCGAGATCCCCCATAAAGCGTAACGCCGCATCTTCGTAGACCGTCTGGGCTAAGGCTCCTCCCTTCAAAACCAACAAACGAATCCCTTTCAGGTGCAGCAGTTGGCCCAGCCGGCGCAGTTCTGTGAGGCGGATGTGATTGGCGGACAGGTTTTGGTAATAACTGCGTTTAAGCTGCTCCAGGGCAGGGGCATTGACGTCGGGTTCAGCTTGCAGCCGGCGGTATACCAATGGGCCTAAGCCATCGCTTACTGCCCGCTGCACCAGGGTATTCCAGTCAAACGCGGCCGGAACAGGGGGAAGCGGCTGTTCTTTTTGCAGACAGGCCAGCAGGAAACGTTGCTCTGCCAACCCTAACGGCGGCCATTTTCTGGCGGATTTGTGCACGTAATCTTTACCCATGTTTGCTCAAGGGTAGCTCCTGGATAGGGGCTGTAAACCGTGGTGAGAAGCCAGGCCAATCAGCGCAGGGCTAATTAGCGATCTGTTTATAAGTTAGCGATACGGGTGCATTTGTCTACGAATGTATCGTCCTCGCCAACACACCGATAAACGCATAAGCCCAAAGCGACCGCCTCTGGGGAATTGCCAGGCCGCAGGGAGCCACAGGCGTTCAAGCGGGAGATGAGGCCGCCCCATTGGCGCCCCACTCATGGTATAGCTTGACCAGATTGGCGTAATGCAAATCTGTGACAAAGCCGTTTAAGGGAATACGAGATTTACCGCAGCTTTCAATGGAGATACTTTCCAAAGCTGACGCGGGCTTGCCGGTCTTGATCACTTTCATGACCTTGTTCTTGATCGTCTTCAAGTATTCCAGGTCGCTTTCAATAAGGGATTTAACTTCGCCGCGCAGAATGACTTCACCATGCCCCTGGACGACGCTCTCGGGCGACAGCTCCAACATGGCGTGCATGGAAGCTACCAGATCGTCGTAATTGCCATCGAACAGAGTGGGCACAGGCATGGCTGTATCTGAGGCAAACAGAATCCGATCATTGACGACAAACGCGCCAATCAAGTCATCGCTGTGACCGGGCAGGTGGAGCAACTGAATAGTTTTGCCTCCCAGATACAGGTTAAACTGCCCTTCGTCGAACACGATGTCTGGCAGCACAACCTGAATGCCCTCAAATTCTGCATTTTGGGTCTGCGTCTGGGCCAATCCCTCGCGCCCCCTGGTGTCCAGCAGTTCGCGGCAGAGCCGGTGGCCAATGATCTGGGCGTAGGGGAAGAAAAACGACCCAATGCTATGATCGGCGTGATAGTGGGTATTGATGACGTAGCGAATCCGCTGCCCCAGGCGAACTTCCAGAAAGTCACGAATGGCCTCGGTTTCATCGGGATAGAAGAGCGTGTCAATCAGGATAACGCCTTCTTTGGTGATGACCGCCCCGGCGGTAACCTGGGCATAACGGCGGCTACGAAAAACGTAAATATCGTCAGCAATGCGCTCACGAACCATCTGTTATTTCCCTGAATGGCGTTCTCGACACACAAAAGCCCCTGATAGGGTATCAGAGGCTGGTCTATCACCCGGCAGCAACAGTCAAATACAATTGCAGCACTCAGTTGGCGGCGGACCATGCTACGGGGAGATGCTCACGTCACTCCCCGCCGTGCCGTGTGAGCCTCGTGGTTTGAACCTGCTGAAAGCAGGTGGGAATCTTCTCGAGAGGAATCTGCCTGGCCGCAGCTACTACATATCCTCGCCGCATTTCCGATTCCCTGAATTAAAGCGTTGGCTCAACGACTGAAGCCCATCACGCACACGGCAGGATGAGGTGATATTAACACAGTCAAATGGCGATTGCAACCGAATTTTAGGGGGCGCCAGCAATTCTTGATTTGAATGGGTTTGCCCCTTTCGTTGGTGGTT
>CAZDSN010000475.1:0-3993 GCA_964507675.1 uncultured Ardenticatenaceae bacterium
TACACTAAACGCCGCCAGATTGACCAAGATACCCAAGTAACGTTAAGGCGACGACCTGTCTCTGCTGATCAATGAACAATTCACCCGTTCAGCAATTCACCCATTTATTATTCCTTTGTCTTTGAAACGCCCCCTTTGCCAATCTGTTATCTTGCCGGCACTGCCGGCAATCTCCCCAAACACAAAACCTCCGCCACCGGTGATGATGGCGGAGGTTTGCCAACGAGGAGAGAAAGGAGGAGGTCTGTATACGTCAGGGAGGGGAGCGCCTCGCCTGACGCCGAACCACAAACATTAATCGCCGCTGGCCAGTGCCAGCGCCGGCTGCCGTTCGGGGATGGCTTCCGGTTCAGGCGTATGGTCAACCACGCGCAGATAACGCGCGCCCAGGCTGAAAGCCAGCAGGCCATAAGCGACCACCCCCAACCCGGTGACCCACTCCACCAGCGAGGGGGTGTAATGGGTGTATTGGGGGGTGATACCCTGTGGTAAATGGGCGAAGACAACCAACTGCCCTACCATGTTGGTGTCCCAGCGGTAGGCCACCAGGCCGCCCACCACGCCCAGCAGGGCTAACATCCGCAGCCAGGGCTTTTGGCGCAGGCGGCGGTTCAGTAGAATAAATGCCGGCACAACCGCCCCCAACACAATCTCGCCCACCCAGAAGTTAAACGCCAGCGAGCCTTGCGTTAACAACTGCAACCCTTCCGTCCGTCCTGGCTCATACGTATAACTCATCGCCAGGATGTCCCAAAAGCGCAAATAAAGGTACAGCAGCAGCGCCCAGCCCACATAGCGGGACAACTGCGACAACAGCCCATCATCTACCTTAACCGCTTTTGGCGACAACCGCGCCGACAACATCGAAGCTAGCACAGTCAACGCCGGCCCGGCCACGGCAGCCGAGACAATGAATAGCACCGGCAGCCCTGGCTGGTACCAGATAGGCCGCGCCTTCAAAATCCCATACGTCGCCCCCAGCGAAGATTGGTGCAGCATGGAAAGGCCGAGACCGGCAACCGCCAGGATAGGCGCTATCTTATGTACATGCTCCAGACGGTGCGCCACGCCCGGCCACCGCTGCCGCATCCAGCCAAAGCGGGCAAAAACAGGGGCAGTCTCCAGCAGCAGCACCGAGAAGTAAAGCGCCACGCACATGGTCACTTCCCACAAAGGCGAATGTGGATTCCAGAAAGCCAGCGCGTGCCAGAAGCGATCAGGCCGGCCAATATCCAGCAGCAGCGTCATCAAGGCCATGCTGTAACCGATCAGGCCGATAAAGACCGCCGTGCGCGCCACCGGTTGGAACCGCTTCAGTCCCAACAAATACACGGCGGCGGAGAGCAGGAAAGCGCCTGCGCTGAGGGCAATCGAGGAGAGGTCAATAGCGATCCACAACCCCCAGGGAACCAGATCGCTCAAGTTGGTGATACCCAGGCCGCGCGCGAATACCAGCACGCCGCCCACCGCGCCGCCAGCCATAATGACCAACAGCAGCACGACCCACCACCCAAACGGTTTCCAGCTTCGTATACTGAATAAACTCTTCATGCGCTTACCTCTCCTTCATTTGCATGGGGCGATAAATAGTAAATGCGCGGTTCCGTGCCCAACTCTTCCCGCAGGCGAAAAGCGGGGTGGGCCGCCAACGCCTGGCTCACCGGCGAATCCGGGTCGTTCAGGTCGCCAAAGAGACGCGCTCCCGTCGGACAGGTCACCACGCATTTAGGCGTCGCCTCCCGATCCACGCCAGGGGTGAGGCCATGCGCCAGACCACGGTTGATGCGTTGGAAACAGAAAGTACATTTCTCCACTACGCCGCGCGGACGTCGCTCAACTTCTGGTTGACCCCAGGTGGGCACTTCGGGATTATCTCCCGTAAACGCTTCCCAATTGAAGGAGCGCGCCCCATACGGGCAGGCCATCTCGCAGTAGCGGCAGCCAATGCACCGGTCATAATCCATCATGACAATGCCATCGGCGCGATGATAGGTGGCTTTCACCGGGCAGACATCCACACAAGGCGCGTTTTCGCACTGCATACACTGCACAGGCAGAAACACAGGCTGTCCGTTGACGGGTTCCACTTCCGTGATCCGGTTCCAGGATATATCTGGAGCCACGTTATTTGCCGCTGCGCAGGCGCGGGTGCAATCGCCGCAGCCAATACATTTCGACTGGTCAATCACCATGGCCCAGCGTGGGCTGCGCCCCGCACCCACCGCCGCCGGGGAGGCGGAAGCGCCCTCCTCAAAGAACTCGCCGATTTTTTGCGGCCCCACCACCAACACGGCCCCCGTGCCCGCTAACAACATCTTAATGAAACCGCGTCGTCCAATCTTCTCGTTGTTCATGGTATTTCCTTAATAATCACTCGCCCACAGCCTCGCCTGGCAGGCTGTCGTAAAAGCCGTTGGCGATCCGCAGATGACGGCTGATAGATTCGTGTAAGTCAGCGCCTTTCTGCGTCATCAGCGTCCCATTCTCACGGTTCTGCCACAGGCTGCTAGAAGCTCGCCTGGCGATACCAGTTACGCAGCCAGGGGGCCAATACCATGCCGAATCCCATACCCACCAACGCCGCCAGCGCCACGAAGCTGTAGGGACTGACCGGACTGGGTTGGGCGCTGACCATGGCGCCGTCAGCCAGTGGCTGCACCATGCCCGCCTCTTGCAGTTCGCCCGGCAGCAGCGCATGATCCGTGGGCACATGCATCTCCTGGGCGTGGCATTCAGAGCAGGTGGCGATGTCTACGGTGAAGGTGTGCGACCGCTTGCCGTGCCCCTCGCCCATCTGCGTATCCGAGATAGTCAGATGGCAATCTGTGCACAGCACGCCTTCCTGCGCGTGCGTGGTGGCCCCAAACATATGGGATTCATCTTCGTGGCAGGTCTGGCACAGCTCTTGGGCGCTGCTCTTTTTGATTTCACTGGTATGTGGGTTGTGGCAGCGAATACAGGCCAGGTTTTCCTGGCTGTGGGTGCTGTTTTGCCAGTCGGCGTGGGTGTCAATGTGGCAATCCCCACATCGGCGGGAGGAAATGTCCGTGGGCATGATGACCATGTCCGGGTGATTGACGGAGACGGGATAATGGCAGGTGGTACAGGCGACGCCTTCCTCCTCATACGTGCCGGTGGCTTCATCGAAGCCGGTAGTATGGCAGGGCAGGCACGCCTGCGGTTTGCCCTGTTCTTCCCATGCTTCTTGAAAAACCGGGTCAGAAAAAGCCTGACCGTGTGGACTCATAGCCCAAGAGGTCTGGATACTTTCATGACAATCCAGGCACTCCTGTGGCTCTGCTTCTTGCAGCGGCGTGCTGGCCTGCACCACCGCCGTAGCCAATAAGCCCATCGGTAAGGCAAAACAGATACCGACTAATACTCTCCAAATCAGGTTCTTATACATTCCAAAATCCCCCTTTCAACTATCCTGCCCCTGGCGGGACCGGATAATGGGTCAGGTGTGGGTGTGTGGGACAGCCGTTATCCTGTTTGTAGCCGGGCCTGGACCGCCGCCGGTCGTTTTTCAAACTGGCGACGGACCCGGCAAGTCAGACAGGCAGCCTGGAGCTGCCCATTGGCGCGACGATGTTCCCAACACGGTATGTCAGGCCGGTTGTATGCAGGGCAGCGCTGGCGCATGCGCGGGGAGCAGTTATTTACTTCCCAGCAGGGGGTTGCCGTGGCGCGGGCCTGAAGTTGGGCCAATTGAGCCTCAGCCTCGGCCTGCCAGCGGGCATCAAGGCGGCGCAGCAGCCAGCCAATCAGGACTGAAAGGCTAATAGGGATACCCAGCCGTAGCACAAAACCGAAGACCACTGCGAGAACTTCTGGGAAGGCGTTCATAGTTCACCATCCGGGTTGGCCGGGCTGTTGTGGCCAGGTCAACGCCATGTTGCTGCTATCTAGGAGTGCGCAAGTCTACCTGCCTGACGTTGGTAATGGCGTTGCAAGAGCGCGCCTGCCGCGAGCAGGATAATTGCCGGCAGGACC
>CAZDSN010000476.1:0-3982 GCA_964507675.1 uncultured Ardenticatenaceae bacterium
CAACCGTAAGCGACTGGCGTCTGGCGTAGATAGCCAACGTAAGGGCGATGCCCGTCCTGGCAGCGCCGCCGGATTTCCGCTGCGTCCAGCCCGGTAAGCCGCGCCAGCAGCCGTTCGTCTGACGCAACCTGGGCTCGGAAACCGGCAAGAGGGGGAAGGTCGGGCAGCAAGTCGCCGCGCTGCCAGGTGGATAGGGACATAGGGCCTCGAAGATGGAGAGGGGACAGTGGTGAGTGGTCAGTGGAACTGTCAATAGAATGAATCTGCGTCATGGTTCGGCTGCGCTCACCACGAGCCTGCGCAATCTGTTATCTGCGCAATCTATGATTATTTTTCATAAAAAGGGGCGAATTGTCATTCGCCCTAAGGCGAATTGTCATTCGTCCTAAGGCAAATTGTCATTCGCGCAGAGGCAAATTGCGGGGAAACAAAAGAGCCGGCGGGGCCGGCTCTTTGAGAGGAGAAAAGCTGTCGGTTTACCCGCCCGCGAATTGGGGCCCGAAGGTTTTTTCTAGGGCGAACAGGATGCCGGCATCATCGCCCAGGTAAAGAGCGATAGCGTCAGCCGAATGGTAGAAGTGGGGCGTGGCCATCCACATCATGGCGCTTGTGCCGATGGTCGCGCCGTCCGCCGAGACCAGTCCCGCCTCGCTTTTGGCGGCGGCGGCGTCGCCGTAGACGTAAAGCTGCACCTCGCCGCCGTTGACGGCAACGACCTGACCGGGGACGGTGAAGAAGGGTTGGGTTATTTCACCCTTTGGGGTCACGGTTGTGCCGGCAGCCGCCAGCGCATCCATCCAGGCCTCCACGCCGCCGCTCTGCGCGACAGGTTCGGACGCGGGCGGTTCGCTGCGGGCAATCAGCGTGCGAGAGCAGCCAGCCAGCAGCAGCCCCGATATGAGTAGTAGATGGAACAGAATAATCTGGCGCTTAAACATTGTCAATCCTCCTTATAGGGATGGGGTTTGGGGTTGTCTGATAGCGCCTAGTATGCGGGATCACGCCCAGCGCCACATCCGTCTTTGACCGCATTTATTTCTCCACCTTTGGGCGGAATAGCGGCATGGGCAAACTAATAGTTTGCCCTACAGGTCTGCGCGTTTCGGAATGACGAATGGGGTGAATAAAGGCGGTGATCTCCGTTCTCTTTGGGCAGCGTTTCCGTCTTTTGGGGGAAGATGCCAGGAGAAGGTTCTGTTAGAATTCCAGGTAACTGTTGGAAAAAGAGAGATGGAGACGAGAAAATGGGTATTCGCATTTTGTTAGTAGATGATCATAGCGTGGTACGGCAGGGGCTGCGCATGTTTTTAAGTCTGGATGCAGAACTGGAAGTGATTGGGGAAGCTGCAAACGGCGTGGAAGCGGTGGAACTGGCGCGCCGGCTGAAACCGGACGTTATCTTGATGGACCTGCTGATGCCGCGCATGGACGGCATTACCGCCATAACGGCCATTCGCCGCGAACTGCCGGACACGGAAATTATCGCCCTGACCAGCGTGTTGGAAGATGAAAAGGTAGTGGGAGCCATCAAGGCTGGGGCGATTGGCTATCTACTTAAAGACACGCAGGCAGACGAACTATGCCGCGCTATTAAAGCCGCCGCCGCTGGACAGGTGCAGCTATCGCCGCAGGCGGCGGCGCGGTTGATGCGCGAAGTGCGCGCCCCCGAAAGCCCGGAGCAGCTCACGGGGCGGGAGACGGACGTGCTGCGCATGCTGGCGCAGGGGTTGGCGAATAAGGAGATTGCCCAGGCGTTGGTTATTGGCGAAAAGACGGTGAAGACCCACGTGAGCAACATTCTGGCGAAATTGGGCGTGCCCAGCCGCACACAGGCGGCGCTGTATGCGGTACGCATTGGCCTGGTTTCGCTGGGCAGCGAAAACCTAAACGATGGCTGATACCGTCTACCATCGCATTTTTGACGCCCTGCCCGAGGCGCTGCTGCTGTATGCGTTGAGCGGGGAAAGCCTGGCGAGCAACCCGGCTGCCTGCCGGCTTTTGGGGTATACAGCGGAAGAATGCCGGCATCTCCCCCTGCGCCAACTCATCCACCCCGACTGGCTGCCCTCATTCAGCCGGCTGCAAGAAGCAGTCGCCGCCGGCGAAGAATTCCAGGCGCAGGGCCGGCTGGTGCGAAAAGATGGCGCCAGCTTTACCGCCGAAATAAAAGCCGCGCCGTTTACCGCTGCCGGGCAGCCGGGCGTTTTACTCGTCATCCGTGACGTGACCTTCGCCGTCGCCTCGCAGCGGTTCCTGGAGCAGCAGGCTGCTGAACAGACCCAGGAACTCAAAACCCTGCTGGAAATCTCCCACAACATCACCCTGACGCTGGACATGACTTCCCTGTTGGGCATGATTTTGGAGCAACTGGCGCGGGTGATCGCCTACGATGGAGCCACCGTGCTGGTTTTAGAAGGCGAACACCTGATCCCCCGCGCTTATCGCGGGCCGGCGCCGGCTGACGTGGTTTTACGCACCCGGTACAGCATTCACGACGCTACCAGCCAGGCAGTCCTGCACAGCCAGGAGTCGCTGATTGTGGCTGACATGCAGCAAGATGCGCTGACGAAATCCCAGGCGGCGCCAGCGGCGCGGGAACTGTTCGAAACGAGCCTGTCCTACGTGCGCGGCTGGATGGCTACCGCTATCACCATTAAGGGGCGGGCGGTGGGTATCCTCATTGTCCATCACCGCCAGCCCAACGCCTTCACCGAAGCCCACGCCGAAAAGATAAAGGCTTTTGCTTACCAGGCGGCAGTGGTCATTGAAAATGCGCGACTGTACGAAGCCAAACAGCGGCGCGCCGAGCAGTTCCGCATCATCAGCGAGGTGGGGCAGCGCATTACGTCCATCCTGGCGCTGGACGAACTGCTGAGCCAGACGGTGCGGCTGATTCAGGAGGCGTTTGGCTATTACCACATTCACATTGGGCTGATTGACGGGGAGTACGTCACGTTCAAGAGTTCTGCTGGCGTGTGGGGCAGCGAACCGGCCTGTCTCTGCTGCCACACCCGCCTGCGCGTGGGCCAGGAAGGGCTTTCTGGGCTGGTCGCCGCCAGCGGCATCCCCATTCTGTCGCCAGACGTGCAGCAGGATACGCGCTATATTCCAGTCGTTCCCGGACAATCCGGCTCGAACGTGGTGCTGCCGCTGAAAGTGAAAGGGCTGACGATTGGCGTGCTGGTGGTAGAAAGCAGGGAAATTAATGCTTTTGACGCCGACGACCTCATCGTGCTGCAACTACTGGCGAACCAGATTGCCACAGCCATTGAAAACACGCGGCTTTATGAACAGGCGCAGCAGTTGGCGGCGCTGCAAGAACGGCAAAAGCTGGCGCGGGAACTGCACGATTCTGTGTCGCAGGCGTTATACGGCATTGGATTGGGAGCGCGCACGGCGCGGGTACTGTTGCCGCGCGACCCGGCGCGCGCCATAGAGCCGGTGGAGTATGTGCTGTCGCTGGCGGAAGCCGGGCTCGCGGAAATGCGCGCCCTGATTTTTGAACTGCGCCCGGAATCGCTGGCAAAGGAAGGGTTGGTGGCGGCGCTAGAGAAGCAGGCGGCAGTGCTGCGCGCACGTCATCAAATGGAAGTAACCACCTTTCTCAGCGCCGAACCGCCCGTCCCCCTACCGGTGAAAGAGGCGTTCTTTCGGATTGCGCAGGAGGCGCTGCACAACGTGGTCAAACATGCCGGCGCCAGCCGCGTGGAACTGCGGTTACAGCCAGACAAGGGCCAGCTTTTGTTAGAAATCCGGGATAACGGGCAGGGCTTTGACACATCTGCCGCCTTTCCGGGGCATTTAGGGCTGCAATCTATGCGCGAACGGATTGAAAGATTGGGCGGGGAGTTCCACCTGGACAGCGCGCCAGGGGAAGGAACAGTTGTGGCGGCGGCGTTGACGCTGCCGGCATCCCCGCTTTCTGAGGAGGAGTTCCCCATGCGCGGGGCGCACCACGAGGAATGAAAATTTTTTGACACGA
>CAZDSN010000477.1:0-3960 GCA_964507675.1 uncultured Ardenticatenaceae bacterium
CCCCACTGCCCGCCATGCGCGCATTGCGGCCAATTTCATTGATTGGGGCATTCCCACCGCCGACAGCGTGCGTTTCTGCCGGCACGCCGCCCCCCATCTCCCCATTTTTGCCAGCGGCGGCCTGAAAACCGGTCTGGATATCGCCAAGTGCATTGCCCTCGGCGCCAACCTGAGTGGCATCGCCGGCGACTTCCTGCGCGCGGCGGTCAACGGCGGCAGTGCTGCCGTGATCGAACTGGCGGATACGATTACCCAGGAATTGCGCATCGCCATGTTTTGCGCCGGCGCCGCCAATCTCGCCGCCCTCAACCAGACGCCCTTGCACCCCGCCTTCTAGAAAATTTTTACGGATGCACCTTTCAGGATGTTCGCATGACAGACGCTTTCACCCCCCTTTTCCAGACCATGATCGCCGCCGTAGAAACCGAAATGCAGGCGGTGCTGCAATTAAATGATACACCTTCTGATCTTTTTGCCGGCATGATGCACTACCACATGGGTTGGGTAGATGCCAGTCTGCGCCCGGCCCACATCAACAGTGGCAAACGGATTCGCCCCCTGCTTTGCCTCCTGTGCTGCCAGGCCGCAGGCGGCGACTGGAAACAGGCCGTGCCGGCCGCCGCCGCCATCGAAATTCTGCACAACTTCACCCTGATCCACGACGATATTCAAGACAACAGCCCCACACGGCGCGGCCGCCCCACCCTTTGGTCTCTGTGGGGCGCGCCCCAGGCCATTAACAGCGGCGACGCCATGTTTGCCGCTGCCCATCTGGCCATGGTTCGCTTACTGGACGCCGGCGTGCCGGCGGCAACCGTGGTGCAGGCGCTGCGCCGCCTGGACGAAACCTGTCTGGAACTCACCCGCGGCCAATTTGCCGACATGCAGTTCGAGACGCGCGACAATGTACCCGTGGATGAATACATAGAGATGATTCGGGGCAAAACAGCGGTGCTGATTGCCTTGTGCGCAGAATTGGGGGCGCTGATTGCGCAGCAGGATGCCCAGACGATCTATCACTACGCCGCTTTCGCCCGGCATCTGGGGTTGGCGTTCCAGGTGCGGGATGATATTCTGGGAATCTGGGGCGAGGAGGACGTGATTGGCAAATCTGCGGCTACGGATATTGTCACCCGCAAGAAGAGCCTGCCTGTCTTATTTGGGTTGGCGCAAAGCCCCGCCCTGCGCCAGCTTTATGCCACAGCCAACAGCGGCGAGACGTTTGTGGCCCAGGCCATTGCCTTGCTAGACGAAAGCGGGGCGCGCCATTACGCTGAAGACCAGGAACAGCAGCACACCGGCACCGCCTTGCAGCATTTGCGAGCTGCCGGCATGAACGACCAATCTGCCACCCCTCTCTACCACCTGGTACGCCAACTACTTGGCCGCATCAGCTAAAGCCTATTTGGAGAAAAGCCATGACCTGGCAAACATTCTTACCCGAACTCGAAGAACGCTTCTTACGTTACGTCCAGATTGACACCCAAAGCGACGAAGCCAGCCAATCCACCCCCACCACCTTGAAACAACTTGATCTGCTGCGCCTGTTAGCTGCCGAACTGCAGCAGATGGGGGCCAGCGACGTGGTGCTCACAGACTATGCCTGTGTGCTGGCCACGCTGCCCGGCAACCAGCCAGACGCACCTACCGTCGCCTTTCTGGGTCATGTAGACACCTCCGCCGATTACAGCGGCACAGACGTTCGACCCATTGTGCATCGCAACTACGATGGCGCGCCCATTTCACTGCCAGATAACCCGGCGCAGACGCTGACCACGGCCAACAGCCCCTACCTGGCCGGCCAGGTAGGGGAAGACCTGGTGACGGCCAGCGGCGCTACCCTGTTAGGCGCCGACGACAAGGCCGGCGTAGCCATTATGATGACGCTGGCTACACACCTGTTGGCCCATCCCGACCTGCCGCGCGGGAATGTCCGTCTCTGCTTCACGCCTGACGAAGAAGTAGGACGCGGCACAGAGGGGTTGCGTCTGGAAGACCTGGCGGCAGATGTGGCTTATACGCTGGACGGAGCAGAAACCGGCGAAATTACCTATGAAACCTTCTCCGCCGACAAGGCCCTCGTTACGATTAAGGGCGTCTCCATCCACCCTGGCGACGCCAAAGATAGAATGGTCAATGCCCTGCCCCTGGCTGCCGAACTACTGCTCATGCTCCCCCAGGATAGTCTCACCCCAGCCACCACCAGCGGTCGGGAGGGCTTTATCCATCCCTATAAGCTGCATGGCAGCACAGCCCAGGTAGAAATTCACTTCATCCTGCGCGATTTTGAGCGCGCCGGATTGGCGGCGCATGGAGCGCGGCTGCAGGCTGTCTGCGACCAGTTACAGGCAGTTCACCCTCGCGCCCAGGTAACCTGCGCCATCACCCCACAGTATCGCAACATGCGCTACTGGCTGGAAGACAACATGCAGCCGGTCGAACTGGCAATCCAGGCCATTGAACAGGCGGGTATCACGCCCGTCATCCGCCCCATTCGCGGCGGCACGGACGGCTCCCGCCTCACCGAACGCGGCCTGCCCACTCCCAATTTGTTCACCGGTATGCACAACTTTCACGGCCCCCTGGAATACGTCAGCCTGCAAGACATGGCCCGCGCCAGCCAGGTCTGCCTCAATCTGGTGCAGCTTTGGGGAAAGGAAACCAGGTAACTAAGGCCTGACAGGTCTGCGAGACCTGTCAGGTCTCTCAACCCTATCTCCCCCATTGACTTGCCTCCGTAAATCATGTAAAGTGTTTATGTCAACCGCCTATTCGGAGGAAACAAAGTCGTGGCCGTATACGAGTCCCCCTCGCCAACCGATATAGACCCCTCAACCCTGGTACAACTGCGCCGCGTCCTGCAAACTTGTGGTCCTTTCAACAGTGACCGCGCCTTACGGGCGGTATTCGTAGATACCCGCCTGTCGCCGTGGGCCAGCTATGTGCCGGAAGCAGACAACACCAGCGCCCGCGTGGATGCGCTCATCAGCTATTTGCTGCTGCGCCAAAACAGCCGGGGAGAAAATGCTCTGATCCTCTTTCTGCAAGTGCTGCGCGACGGCACCAGCCCGAAGGACAACTGCGCCAGCGAACTGGACGACGTGATCAATATGCTCATGGATCGCGTCCCCCCGGACCCAACCCAAAGCAGCGCCCCGCCAGGCAAATACGCCGGCGACACCACTGGCACTGATCGCCGCACAGCCTACCAACTGTTGGAAGAACGAGATTCGGAGCCATCCTTAAAAAGGGCTCTGGACATCTTTCAAACAATGGATGATCAGGAAGGTCAGGTAGAAACCTTCTACCGCCTCGGGGATCTGGCGCAGCGGCAGCAGCGCGCAGAAGAGGCGCTGCACTATTTTGAAGATGCGCTGAAAATTGATGGGAAACACGTACCTTCGCTGGTGGGGCAAGCCACCATATTGTTAGATCAGAACAAACTGGACGAATCAAGAGAGGTACTGGCGCTGGCTTACCAATTAGCGCCCCAAGACAGGCGCGTGCGCGAATTGCAGTCCCGATTTGAGCAGGAGAAGGACACAGGACAGAGCAATGACCTGTTGGCGCGTACCCGCGAGTTAGAAGTGAAACGCCTGGGCGAACCACGCCTGCCGCAGCCATTTGACGACGGTATCAACGATGGCGTAAAAAAAGCGCAGGCGCTCATCCGGAGCGGCGAGCTTTCCAATGCTGTCACCGCCCTAGAAGCGGGTGAGGCTATCTGGCACAAGTGGGACAGGGATCGCCAGAACTGGTTAGCCGCCTATGAAGGTCTACGAAAGCTGATCGAAAAAATCGCCGCGTTGGGCGCGAAGTCGGATTTTCGCCGGCGGCTGAGCCGGGCGCGGCAAGACCTGGCCAAACGCGCTGTTGAATTTGACACAGCCACAGCGTGGCGGCGGGAACTAGAGCAGCTTGAAGCTGTCCTGGAAAATTATGAGGAGACACAGCAGCGCA
>CAZDSN010000478.1:0-3935 GCA_964507675.1 uncultured Ardenticatenaceae bacterium
CACCATGGTCGAAGTCAAATCCGCCTGCAGGCGCTGCAAGCGTTTCCGTTCCGTGATGTCATGCAGCAGCAGCAAGTAGCCGCGATGCTTCTGCCCACGGTCCAGTACCAGGGAGAAACGGGCTTCATAGTCACGTGTGGCGCCCGACTGGGTTAAGGACAATTCGCTGACGAAGGGTTCGGGCGGTGTGTCTGGCAGCAGCAGCGGCAGTTGTTGGCTGATGCTGGCGGGCAGCGGTTGACCGACCAGGTTGGCGGTGTCGGCGTTCAAGATAACCTGAGCGGTCTGGTTTACATCCAGGATGCGGCGGCGGCGATCCAGAACGATCATGCCATCTTCCATGCTGTTAATGACGGTGCTGCGCGCCACGGGGATGATGTCCAATAAACGGAAACGGTAGAGGCCCACAAAGAGAAAGATATTGCTGACGGCAAAGGCAAAAGGTGTCAGGTCAAGGTGGGGAATAGGGTTGAGATTGAAAAGGTACAGGAAATTGCCAACCCAGGGGATCAAAATACCTGCAAACAGGACGGCTGCTTGCAGTTGAAACATCTTGACCAGCGTGCGCCAGATGGCGCGGAACAGGAAGATAGAGCCAAGAACAACGTAGCTGTAGGCCACCAGGGTGTAAAGCCAAAACCAGGGGCCATAGTTGTTCACCATGAACTGACCATCCGCTGTCAGGCTGTTGCTGCGCCACAGCCAGTGGTGCCAATCATTAGAGAAGGCAACCAGGACTGTTAAGATAGGTACCGCCGATAACCACAGGATGGCGCGCCGGGTCAGCCAGGTTTCGCGATTGGTGTAACGCAGTACCAGCAGCAGCCAGGCCAGGGGTGTGCCGGCAATGCCCAGGTACTGCCATCTGGCCCAGAACAGTTTCATGGGAAAATCTGTAGCGGCCAGTTCCAAACCATAGGTAACTGCCCACCAACTGCCGGCAAGCGCTAACAACGTAAAATAGCTAGTTTCACTGTTGTGACGCCACTGACGGGCGTATAAAACCAGCATGATGAGCACGCTGGCGATCAAGAAGAGCAATAATGTGTAGGGTGTGTAATGCCAGTTCATTAGCTGGTATAATGCTGTTTGACGGACCGATGGTACTGCTGACCCGTCTGGGAAGTAAAAAAAGTACGCTGCAATGGTAATAGCTCTTGGCTATTCTACCAATGGTACTTGTGTATTTTTTATCGAGTAAAATGACCGGTTTTTTGCCTATTATAGGCGCCGCTAGAGGCCAATGGGAAAACCCGGTTCCTATTCAAATAACCCCATGACGCATTTCTGGTTTTTCTTGCTTAACGCCTTAATGATGATGGCCCTGCCATTCGTGCTGGGCCATTTCCTGGGGAAGCGCGTGCGGCTGGATTGGGGGCTTTTTGGCGTGGGAGCCATCACGTTTGTGCTGTCGCAGGTCGGCCATATTCCATTTAACCAGTTTGTATTGGCGCGCCTGCCGGCATTATCATCTAACCTGTTGACGATAGCCCTGTTTGCGGGATTGTCTGCCGGCATTTTTGAAGAAGGCGCTCGCTTTCTCATGTACCGTTTCTGGGTGCCGCGCGCTCGCGATTGGCGCAGCGGCCTCATGTTGGGGTTGGGGCATGGCGGCATTGAATCTTTCCTGACGGGTCTGTTGGTGGCTATAAACGGTTACGTATTGTTCACTGTGCGCGAAGGGGCGACTTCGGCGCTGGTTCCTGCGGCGCAATTGCCCGCCGTGCAGCAGATTCTGGCCGATATTTTGGCAGCGTCGCCCTTTGCCTTGCTGCTGGGAGCAGTTGAACGGCTGTTTGCCATTTGCCTGCACCTGACGCTTTCTCTCTTGGTGCTGCAAGTTTTTTGCCGGCAGCAAGGGCGCTGGCTGTTGTTTGCCATTGGCGGACATGCTGCTTTTAACGCGGTTGCCGTATATGCCGCGGCGACCTGGAATGCTTACGTGGCGGAACTGTTGATAGGCCTGATGGCTGCGGGCGGCGTGTTCTTGATCTGGCGGCTGTGCCTGGCGGAACAGGCAGCGGTCAAGCTCCTGACTGAGCCAGAGCCCTTGCTGGAGGACCACCCGGTGACAATCCGTCCGGTAGATTTGACGACTGAGAAGTTAGATAACTCTCGCTTCCAGTAAATTCTTGACCCGGTTCAACACCAGGACAAAATAGCATGATACATACTGAAAATTTGACGAAGAAGTTTGACGAGTTTGTGGCTGTAGACAGACTGTCGCTGGACGTGGCCGATGGAGAAGTGTTTGGTTTCCTGGGCCCAAACGGCGCTGGCAAAACGACCACAGTCCGCCTGTTAACCAGCCTTATTGGCCCAACCTCTGGCAGCGGCGTCGTTCTGGGCTACCGCATTGGTCAGGACGACCAGAACATTCGGCGGCACGTGGGCATCTTAACGGAATCGCCCGGCCATTATGACCGGCTAAGCGCCTACAAGAACATGGTTATCTTTGCGAACCTGTACGAAGTTCAGGACGTCGCCGGCCAGGTGGAGAAGTATTTGCGCATGTTGGGTCTGTGGGCACGGCGGGATGATGCTGCCGGCACATTCAGTAAAGGGATGCGCCAGAAGCTGGCCATTGCCCGCAGTTTGCTGCACGAACCGCGCATCCTGTTTCTAGATGAACCCACCTCTGGCCTGGACCCCGAAATGGCTAAACTCGTGCGGGATTTTGTGGCCGAACTAAAGCAGGAAGGACGCACCATCTTCTTGTGCACCCACAATCTGGACGAGGCCGAACGGTTGTGTGACCGTGTGGCTGTGTTTAACACCCGCCTGCGCGTGGTGGATACGCCTACCCGGCTGCGGCAGCAGTTGTATGGGCGGCAGGTTGTTTTTCATCTGGCCCACGAAGCGGCTGGTTTTTTGCCGGCGCTGCATGCCCTCGACTATTTGAAGCAGGTGCAGGCCGTAGATAACAAACTGATAGTAGCGCTGGATGACCCCGAGACGCATAACCCCGCCTTAATTCGCCTGTTGGTGGCCGCAGGGGCGGATTTGCAGTTTGTGGGTGAACTACGCTACTCATTGGAAGACGTTTACTTGCAGTTAATAAAAGACGCGGGGCAGGAACAAACACATGCAGAAAATTAAGACGATTATCAGCAAAGAATGGGCCGAGGTATTTAAGCAGCGCCTGGTATTGTTTAGCGTTTTGTTTATTCCCCTGTTGTTTACCGCCATGGCTTTAGGCATTGTCTGGGCGACCAGCGGCGCGGAAGTGGATGCCGCTACGTTACAGGAACTGCCAGGGGCGGTGACGGAGACGCTGTGCGCTGGCGCGGCGGACAAAGATTGTTTTGCTGTCTATCTGGCGACGCAGTTCATGTTTTTATTCATGATGGTGCCCGTCCTTATTCCCGTAACGATTGCCTCCTACAGTATTGTGGGTGAGAAGACAACCCGCAGTCTGGAGCCGCTGCTGGCGACGCCGATTACGACAGGTGAACTGCTGACGGGTAAAGCGCTGGCGGCCATTATTCCGGCGGTAGCCGCTACCTGGCTGGCATTTGCCATTTTCCTGGCAGGTATGTGGCTGAAGGGCGGCGTCAGTTTGTTTGCCAGGTTGACGCAGCCATTGTGGTTAGTGGCCATCCTGGTGGTAGGGCCGCTGCTGGCGCTGTTGTCGGTGGCCTCCGCGTTGATGGTCTCGTCACGGGTGAGCGATCCGCGCGCGGCGGAGCAGTTATCGGCGGTGGTGGTTGTTCCCCTCATCCTGTTAGCATTAGGCCAGATGGCCGGGTTGATCATTCTTGACCAGGGGGTTGTGTTGTTAATTGCCGGCGTCCTCGTTGTCCTGGATGTTGCTGCCGTTTATCTGGCTGTGCGTGTATTCCAACGAGAGACAATCCTGACCAAATGGAAATAGGAAATAGGGGTGTATTTCAGTTTCGGGGAAAAGGAAAAGTGAGGATAATAGGTGGTTACTC
>CAZDSN010000479.1:0-3932 GCA_964507675.1 uncultured Ardenticatenaceae bacterium
GTTCAATCTTGAAGATTGAACCAATCTTGCTGAGTTATAGACACGCAAACCCTTAGACAAAAGTCACTTGATGGCAAAAGAGGGGAAGGGGGGGAATGTAGAGTTGCCAACCAGTCCCTGGTTGGCAACTCGGAGAGACTCAGGCGTATTCTTCGATAGGCAAGCAAACACAACCCAGATGGCGATCGCCGTAGACGTTGTCAATACGGCTGACGGCGGGCCAGAACTTATGCGCGCGTACCCAGGGCGCAGGGAAGGCGGCCTGTTCTCGCGAATAAGGGCGGTCCCAGTCGTCGCTGGCGACAACTTCAGCCGTATGCGGCGCGCCTTTGAGCGGGTTGTTATTCGCGTCCATTTCTCCATTTTCAATGGCCTGCATTTCGGCGCGAATCGTAATGAGAGCCTGGCAGAAGCGGTCCAACTCTTCCAGCGGCTCGCTTTCGGTCGGTTCAATCATGAGCGTCCCCGGCACGGGGAAAGACATAGTGGGCGCATGGAAGCCGAAGTCCATTAACCGCTTGGCGACATCGTCCACGGCGGCAAACTCCTTCAAATGGCGCAGGTCTACGATGCACTCGTGTGCCACTCGCCCACTTTCCCCTTTGTACAGCACCGGAAAATAGGGATCGAGACGATGTGCAATGTAGTTGGCATTCAGGATGGCCAGTTTGGTAGCTTGTGTCAGACCTGCCGCGCCCATCATGGCAATGTAGGCGTAGGAGATGACCAGGATGCTGGGGCTGCCCCAGGGAGCGGCGGATACAGGCCCGATAGCCTGGCTGCCGCCGACGCCTTTGACTACAGGGTGACCTGGCAAGAAAGGAGCCAGTTTTTCCGCCACACAGATGGGCCCCATTCCTGGGCCGCCGCCGCCGTGGGGAATGCAAAACGTCTTGTGCAGGTTGAGGTGGCATACGTCTGCGCCAAACTCGGCGGGACGACACAACCCGACCAGGGCATTCATGTTGGCCCCATCCATATAGACCAGGCCGCCATTCTCATGCACAATCTGGCAAATATCTTTGATGGCAGCTTCAAACACGCCGTGGGTAGAGGGGTAAGTAACCATCAACGCCGCCAGGTGCTCTTTGTGGGCAGCGGCTTTCTGGCGCAGGTCGTCCACGTCAATGTTGCCGTGGTCGTCGCAGGCCACTACGACTACTTCCATGCCGGCAAGAACTGCGCTGGCCGGATTAGTGCCATGGGCTGAACTGGGAATGAGGCAGATATGGCGGTGATCCTCGCCCCGGGAATGATGGTAGGCGCGAATGGTGAGCAGTCCCGTATACTCTCCCTGAGAGCCAGCATTGGGTTGTAAGGAAGTAGCGGCAAAGCCCGTGATCTCGCATAGAGCCGCTTCCAGCCGCTGGAAAAGAATCTGATACCCTTCCGCCTGGTTTAAGGGGACAAACGGGTGCAACTGGCCGAACTCCGGCCAGGTGACGGGAATCATCTCCGTGGTGGCATTCAACTTCATGGTGCAGGAGCCGAGCGGGATCATAGAGTGCACCAGAGACAGGTCTCGGGATTGCAGTTGGTGAATATAGCGCACCATTTCTGTTTCGGAGCGGTGGGTGTTGAAAATCGGGTGGGTCAGGTAGCTGCTCTGGCGCAGGTGGGGCGCGGCATAATCCAGGTCAATGGCGTCAGCCAGGGTCTCTATATTCATCTCGCCCGGCGCCGCGCCAAAAATGACGAATAGGTCCTGCAAATCCTCCACAGAACTGGTTTCATCCAGAGATACACCGACGCGACCATCGTCGTATAGGGCCAGATTGATGCGCTGGGCCAGAGCGGCGGCGGCGATCTCCTGCTGCTGGCGCGGGCCGTCAGTAATGGTGACCGTGTCAAAAACGGGTGCGGCGTTGAGCTGATAGCCAAGCTGCTGCAGGCCGCGAGCGAGTACGGCAGTTAACAGGTGAACGCGGCGGGCGATGCGCGCCAACCCTGCGGGACCGTGATAAACCGCGTACATAGACGCCATGACCGCCAGCAGCACTTGCGCCGTGCAGATATTGCTGGTGGCTTTGTCGCGGCGGATATGCTGCTCGCGGGTTTGCAAGGCCAGGCGCAGGGCAGGTTTGCCCATGGCATCCACCGAGACGCCAATCAGGCGACCGGGCATGAGGCGTTGGTAGCTTTCTTGGGTGGCCATGAAGGCAGCATGAGGGCCGCCATACCCCATAGGAACACCAAAGCGCTGGCTGTTGCCTACAACGACGTCAGCCCCAAATTCGCCAGGTGGGCGCAGCAGGGTAAGCGCCAGCAGATCGGCGGCAACGACAAGCAGCGCATCGTGCGCATGGGCCTGGGCGCAGAAGTCGGTGTAATCTAGAACGTCCCCATCGCTGGTGGGATATTGCACCAATGCGCCAAAAGTCGGCTGGCTGAAATCATACGTTTCATGGTCGCCCACGACGACCTCAATGCCCAACGGCAGGGCGCGGGTCTGGACGACGGCAATCGTTTGTGGGTGGCAGCGGGCGGAGACAAAGAAAATGTTAGCCTGCGACTTGCGCGAGCGGGCGCGCAGGCAAAGCGTCATGGCTTCGGCGGCGGCTGTGCCTTCGTCCAGCAGAGAGGCGTTAGCGATTTCCATCCCGGTCAGATCGGTGATCATGGTCTGGAAATTGAGCAGCGCTTCCAGTCGCCCCTGGGCGATTTCTGGCTGGTAAGGCGTGTATTGGGTATACCAGCCCGGGTTCTCCATGATATTGCGCAGGATGACGGGCGGGGTGATGCAGTTGTAATAGCCCAGACCAATGAAAGAGCGGTAAAGCTGATTGTGCCCGGCAATGGCCCGCATATCAGCCAGTACCTGAGATTCAGACAGAGGTGCAGGCAAATTGAGCGTACCCGCCATGCGAATGGCTGCCGGCACGGCTTCGTCAATCAACTCGTCCAGTGAGTTGAGCCGCAGACGCTCCAGCATGTGGGTCAGGGCCGCCGGCTTGGGGCCAAGATGGCGAGAGTCAAAGCTGTCAACGGGCTGCAGAAGGTCACGGTTATGGCTGACCTCCAAAAGGGGATATGCACACATGGGATTGGGACCTCACAAAGTAGTAAGCGTTCGGCCAGAAACCAGGTTTTCTCAAAAACCCGGTTTCTCTAGAGATGGCCAGGCGCTAATGGCGGGCGTCACAGTGCGCCTGATAGGCAGCGGCGTCCATCAGATTATCCAGTTCGCTGGCATCGCTGATTTTGATTTTGACCAGCCAGGCGTCGTAAGGCGCTTCGTTAAGTTTTTCGGGCGTGTTGACAAGGTCTTCATTGACGGCGGTGACTGTGCCAGCAACGGGCATAAACAGATCAGAGGCGGCTTTAACGGATTCGACCACGCCAAACGTTTCGCCTGCGTCGAATTTGTCGCCTATGGCCGGCAGTTCCAGATAAACAATGTCCGAAAGCGCGTCCTGGGCATAGTCGGTAATGCCTACGATGGCCGTGTCGCCATCGGCCTGAAGCCATTCATCGTCTTCGGTGTACAGCAAATTGGTAGGTATGTTGGTCACGAGTGTCCTCCTGGATGGAAATGGGGATGGAAAAAAGAGAGCATCAGCCGGCAGTGTGCGGGCGTCATAACTCCGGTTGTTAACAAAAAAGGATGTAACCAGCGATTATGGCGTGGCTCTTTCCCAACTGGTTGTTCAGGTTTATTTGGCTATGACAAACATTGTACGCTGTTAGCGGCAGTGTGACAAGAGGTTTTGGCGTGTGCGCGTCCTTGCCTGCGGCCATTGGCGATTTGTCGCCTCAGGCTCAAGAGGCATACAATGGGGGTATGGTATCTATTCTGAATCCGATTATTGCCGATAGTGGGCTGGTGCGGCCAACAGTGGCGGAAGTAAATCTGACGCGGTTAACGCAGAATGTGCGGGCGATCCGGCAGCACGTGGCGCCAGCGCGGATGATGGCTATTTTGAAGGCGAATG
>CAZDSN010000480.1:0-3931 GCA_964507675.1 uncultured Ardenticatenaceae bacterium
AAGCGCACCAGCGCATACAGCGGCACGGTGGGCCGATCCGCCAGTTCGCTGATGTGCAGCGTCAGCAATGCCGTCTCGCCTTCATAGTAGCCGGCCTTATCCAGCGATGGCGTCACGCCAATGTCAATACCCTCGACGTTCAGGAAGAGAACGCCCGGCTCGTCGTTGAAAGCGTAGGGGGCCGGATACACCTTGGATTCGATGTCCGGCGGCACAAAGAAGGTGAAGTTCACCTCCCCGTCCTGACCGCCCGCCAGCCAGAAGCGCTGCACTTCGTCCACGTAGTCGCTAAAGGCAAAGCTGAGCGTGCCCTCGCCCGCCGCCGCACCGTGATTGGCTACGCCAAACGTCATCGTCACCGTGGTGCTGACGGGCAGCGTCAGGTTGGTGGGCAGGCCGGTCAATACCAGGTCGGGGCCAGGCACGGTCAGGGTAACGTCAGCCTGATCCACTTCACTGCCTGCCTCGTCCAACAGACGCAGATGCGCCGGATGGTCGCCCGCCACCGCCGCGCTGACATCCACCGGCAGCGGCAGGTCTACGCTCTGGCCTGAAGCCAGATCGACAACCGGCGCGCTGGCGGCGAAGAACCCGGTTTGCAGCGTTACCTGGCCAGTAAAGGTTTCCAGGCCGGTATTGCTGACCGTGGCCGTCACCGGCACGGTGGCCGCAACGGCCGGGCCGGCCACGGCAGTCAAGTGCGCCTCGCGCCCGATTATGACGACGAAGTCCACCGAACCGCTGGCGAACGGCATGGCGTAAGCCAGGGTGAAGGTGTCTGCCGGCAGATACCCCAGAGGCAGCAGTCCAGCCTGGCTTTCGCCTACGGGCAAATCGGTGGGAATGGTCAGGCTGGCAACCGTCGCGCCGCCGCTGTTTTGCAGGGTGAACTCTGTATCGAAAGCGGTGGGCAGGATGCCCGTATTGGTCAACAGGTACGGCACGTTGACCAGCCCCACCGGATAGACAGACTGCGGTGTGACGGCAATGGCGGCTGCTTCGCCAAAGATAACGGTCTGGGTCAGGGTTGTGGTCAGGTCGCCGCTGAGGGGGGCAGTCACGACCGTGTCTTGGGTAATGCTCAGGCTGCCTTCCAGGTGGGCGACCTGGCCCGGAACCAGGTTAAAGAGTTGGTTGTTGGTCACGTTTTGGATGGCGGCGGTGATAGATGCCGGCACAATCCCCGTGTTCGTCAACGTCAGCGTGGTGGAGAATGGCGCCCGCCCGGCCACTGCAGGCGCGTCTAACTGCGCCGTCACCTGCGGTTCGCTGACGGTCACTGTCTTGAATACCGCCCGCCCGTTGGCTGTCGCCGCCAGGTTGAAGTTGGTGGAACTGAGCGGCGCCGTCGCCGTCAGAGTCAGTTGGTAGCCGAAACCCTGGCCCGGCGTCAGGGAGAGCGCCTGCGACAGCAGCAAGTCGTTGTCGTGGTACAGGCGCAGGATCATGTCTTGTGCCAGGGCGCTGGTGTTAGTCACAAAACCGCTGGCCTGGATGGTCTCGCCCGGACGGTAAATGTCGCGGTCGGTATCCAGCGTCAGAGCCGTGGTCTCGTCGTACAGGTAGAACGGGTACTGGTGTTGATCCAGCAGTTGGCCCGTTTCGGCAAAGATGCGCCCATCCAGCTTCAACCGCCCGCTGACGTTCAGCGGGCCAGCCATGCGAGTCACGTCCAGGGTGGTGGTGGTGGTCACGGGCACGGTTTCTTCCCACAACACAAAGCCACAACCATCCACGTAGGGCAGCGGCTGCCGGCAGAAACCGCCGGCAATGGAAGCGAAGATTTCCGCCAGGTCTGCAGAATCGGGCGCGTAGTAGAAGTCCTGCGGCGTAGAGGCAATGGCCTGCATCAGGGCGGTATCCACGCCTGAACCGAGGCCAATAGTGACGATGTGCGTGCCCGCCGCTTTGGCCACATTGGCCGCATTGATCGGGTCCTGGCCGGCATTATTGTAGCCGTCAGACAGCAGCACCATTACCGGGGCCACGCCTGGCTCTGCGCCGGCCGCCAGGCCTGACTGCCCTACCGCCAGACCGTCGCCAATGGCTGTCGAACCGCTGGCCACCAGGGCGTTGATCGCCGCCTTCACCGCCTCGCCATTCTGGGTGAGCGGATAGTTCAGGGTGGCCGAGCTGGCAAAGGAGGCTAACCCTACCTGGTCAATCTCCAGGTTCATCAGGTCAACGAAGGCTACCGCAGCCGCTTTGGCGTCAATGATTGCCTGGCCGCTCATAGAACCGGAACGGTCAATCACCAGCATCATGTTCAGCGGCTGCACCTGCTGCGGGTCGCAGATTTGCGGCGGCGTCGGTTCTTCAACGATCGGCGAGTAGTGCAGCGCCAGACCATCCACAATCACGCCAGCCTGGTTGTACACTGTCTGCGTCGCCTTCACGCCGTTGATGTTCTCCACGCCCACCGTAGCGCTGCTGGTGGCGGTTACGTCCTGGTACTGCAAGGTAAAGGTGTTATCCGCGCCATTCAGGATGATCTGGAACGTTTCCGGCGAGGTCGTCGAACAGCAGTGCGTCACCGCCTGCCACTGCGCCACGTACAGGGTGGGGCTGATCTGCCGCGTGTAAATCTGACCATAGTTGCCGCCAATGGGATAGAGGTCATCCCACAGGGCGTAGATGGCGTTGTTGGGTGTGGTCGGATTGGGCAAAGCGCCGTTGGCGGAAGTGGAGTAGCCATTGCCAAAGCTGACAAAGCCGTTGGAGCCGACGTACATTTGGGTGTATGGCGTGCCATAGAACTCAAACGGGAAGCCCAGGTCTACTTGCGTGAAGGTGTTATCCGCCAACGCCACGACGCTGGTACCCGCCGGTGGGGCAATGTCCGCCCAGGTGATGGGCACGGTAGCCGTGATATACGTGGGCACAGTAATGGCCTGGGTGTACGGGGTCAGCCGGTACGCCAGCCCATCTACAATCACGCCTGCCTGGTTGTACGCCAACTGCGTGGCGTAGTTGCCGATTTCGTTTTCCACGCCGACGGTGGCGCTGCTGGTAGCCGTCACGTCCTGGTACTGCAAAGTAACTGAGTTGTTCGAGCCATCCAGCAGAATCTGGAACGTCTCCGGCGAGGTCGTGCTGCAGCAGTGCGTCACCCGTTCCCACTGTACGGCGTACAGCGAGGGGCTGATCTGGCGTGTATAGATGACGCCATACGCCCCAGCGATGGGGTAGAGATCATCCCACAAGCCGTAAATGGCGTTGTTGGGCGCACTCAGGCTGGGAATGGCGGTGTTACTGTTGGTAGTGTAACCTGTGCCAAAGCTGACAAAGCCATTGGAGCCGACATACATCTGGTCATAGCTGTTGCCATAGAAATCGAACGGGAAGCCCAGATTCACCTGGGTGTAGGTGTCGTTGCTCAGGGCTACCACCCGCGTATCATCGGCTGGGGCGATTTCCTGCCAGGCCAGCGGCTGGCTGCTCTGGGCGTAGGAGGGAATGGTAATGAACTGCGTCACGGGCGTCAGTTCGAAGGCGGCGCCGTCCACGATAATGCCGTTCTGGTTGTAGGAGATTTGCGTCGCTTTGAGGCCAGAGTCGTTTTCCACGCCCACCGTGGCGCTGTTCACCAGGCTCACATCCTGGTATTGCAGGGTGATGGAGTTGTCGGAACCGTCCAGCAAAACCTGGAAGGTTTCAGGCGAGCTGCCTGTGCAGCAGTGCCCCACGCGCTCCCACTGCACGGCATACAAGGTGGGACTGATCTGGCGGGTGTAGATAAGGCCGTTGGCTGTGCCGGCAATGGGATAAAGATAATCCCACAAGCCGTAGATGGCGTTGTTGGGCGTGCTGGTGTTGGGCAGGGAGCCGTTGCCATTGTTGGTGTAGCCCGCGCCAAAGCTGACGAAGCCGTTGGAACCGACATACATCTGGTCGTAGCTGTTGCCGTAGAACTCAAACGGGAAGCCCAGGT
>CAZDSN010000481.1:0-3930 GCA_964507675.1 uncultured Ardenticatenaceae bacterium
GAACGTCCGCGAGCGGGTCGGGCTGCTGAACGGGCAGTTGGCTAACAATCTGGGAGGCATTGCTACCATTAAGAGCTTTACAGCGGAAGCACACGAGTTGCGCCGTATCACCGGTTTAAGCGACGATTATCGAACCAGCAACCGGGAGGCAATCCGTCTCAGTTCGGCGTTTGTACCCTTGATCCGCATGGTGATTGTGATGGGCTTTATTGCCATTCTGGTATTTGGGGGGCAGTTGGCCTTAAACGGCGGCCTGAACGTGGGCGTCTATAGTGTGATGGTGTTTATGACCCAGCGACTGCTGTGGCCTTTAACCCGGTTGGGGGAAACGCTGGACCTGTACCAGCGGGCCATGGCCTCAACGACACGGGTACTCGATCTGCTGCATACGCAGCCACAAAAGGACGCCGGGGAAAGCCCGTTGGACGTGTCCTCCATTCGGGGAGAAGTCGTTTTCGATCAGGTCACTTTTGCTTACCAATCCCACCCGGAAAAACCGGTATTACAGGATTTCTCGGTGCGTATTCCAGCGGGAGCAACGGCGGCGTTTGTGGGGCCTACCGGCGCCGGCAAAACGACGCTGGTCAAGCTGCTGCTCCGTTTCTACGATGTCACCGGCGGGCGCATTCTGTTGGACGGACACGACCTGCACGACCTACGGCTGGCCGAACTACGCGGGGCTATTGGACTGGTCAGCCAGGATGTGTTCCTCTTTCATGGCTCGGTGCGCGAAAATATCGCCTATGGTACCTTTGATGCGCCCATGGAAGATATTATCGCTGCCGCAAAAATTGCCGAAGCGCACGATTTTATCAGGCAACTGCCGCAGGGATACGACACGATCGTGGGCGAGCGGGGGGTCAAGCTCTCCGGCGGGCAGCGGCAGCGCATCTCCATTGCCCGCGCTGTACTGAAAAATCCACCGGTGCTCATCCTGGATGAAGCGACTTCTTCGGTGGACAACGAGACCGAAGCGGCCATCCAGCGGTCATTGGAACGCATTGCTATTGGGCGCACCACGATTGTAATTGCTCACCGCCTGTCCACCGTACGCAACGCCGACCAGATTTTTGTGATGGAAAATGGTTGCCTGTATGAGCAGGGCCGACACGAACAGCTTTTGCAATCGCACAACCTGTATGCAGCGCTGTGGCGGGTGCAAACGGGGGAACGCGAGCGGTTAGAAATTGGGCAAAATAATGGGAAGATAGAGAAGATGACAGCGTCGCCTGGGTAGACGACCGCTGCGCGCTTTAAAGGCCAATCAGAAAATCAGTCAGCGACGTAGGCGCGCGTCCCAGCAAATGGGTCAGGACGGTAGGGTTGCCCACCAGACCATAGGCGGCATAGTAGCGAAACATGCGCAGCAGCGTCTCCAGGGCATAACCGGACAAACCCGCTGTGCGTGCCTGCGCTTCCCAGGCTGCCAGCGATAGTTCCTGCGCCTGGACAGGCTTCCCCAAGACCTGGCTAAGTGCAGCGGCTATTTCGGTTTGCGTCAGACCAGGCGTGCCCACAAGTTCATAGGTGGCGGCGTGGTGCCCCGGTTCGGTTAACACCCGCGCCGCTATTTTAGCCACGTCTGCCAGGTCCACCAGACTGAGGCGGGTGGTCGTTGGATAGGGAACGGGATAAACCCCCTGCCGGATGATGGACTCCCAACTACCCAGGATATTTTGCATGTAAGCGCAAGGCTGGAGAATGGTGTAGGGCAGGCCGCTGGTGAAAAGCTGCTCTTCGACGCGCAGCTTATGCCAGTGGTGGGGCATGGCTTCCGTTTGAGGGTGCAGCACGGAATGGTAGACGAAGTGGGAAATGCCGGCAGCCACCGCCGCCGCCAACAGCATTTCCCCAATAGCCGCCTCCTCTGGGTGCATATTGGGGCAAATGTGGTATACCGCCCGGCAGCCTTGCAGGGCAGCCCGCAGCGCCACTGCCTGGCGCAAATCGCTAATAACGACGCTTTGCGCCCCGCGCTGCTGCACGACTGTCGCCTGTGCCGCCCGCCGCACCAAGGCGCGCACCACAACACCCCGCCGGGCGAGAGCCTGAATAACGGCCAGCCCCGTTTTGCCGGCCGCCCCTGTCACTAAAACCATTGTCTTCCTCTTGCCTCGCTAGAAAACAGTATTAAGCGCGATTAGGAAATCGCGGCTACGGAAAGACCCTACGTGGGTGGCGCTGTTCTCTAAGCCAGCCGCTATTTTATGCTATAATTTGGGCAGCAGCACTTCCAAACAAGTCCAGATGGTTTCCACAGGAGGAAATGATGACTGAGCGCCGCGAACTCATTGAAGAAGATGATGAGATGGACGCACCCCCTGCCTCTAAAACAAAGAATGCAGCCACAAGCGAACCGGCTGGCGAGCAATCCCGTTATGACAAAAAGGGACGTTTGCGCAAGAAGTTCTACGAAAGCGAACTCAACCGGCTGCAAGAAGAGCTGGTTAAGCTGCAGTATTGGGTTAAGGATCAGGGTTTGCGGGTGGTGATCCTGTTTGAGGGGCGAGATGCTGCCGGCAAAGGTGGAGTCATTAAGTGTATCACGGAGTTAACGAATCCCCGCATCGTGCGCCTGGTGGCTCTGGGGGTGCCCACCGAACGGGAAAAGACGCAGTGGTATTTTCAGCGGTATGTGCAGCATTTGCCGGCAGCCGGGGAAATAGTCCTCTTTGATCGCAGTTGGTATAACCGGGCGCTGGTGGAAAACGTCATGGGCTTTTGTACCGAAGACGAGTATCGTGAATTCATGCGCTCCTGCCCCCAATTTGAACGCATGTTGGTCCGTTCGGGCATCATCCTGATCAAGTATTATTTCTCCATCAGCCGTGAAGAACAGGAGCGCCGTTTCCAATCCCGCGTCCACACCACTACCAAGCGTTGGAAAATAAGCCCGATGGACCTGGAGTCGCGGCAGCGGTGGGTGGAGTATTCAAAAGCCAAGGATGCAATGCTGGATTACACTGACATTAAGCAGTGTCCCTGGTACATTGTAGCTGCCGATGACAAGCGCCGGGCGCGCCTGAACTGCATCAGCCATATTTTAAGCATGATCCCTTATGACGATGTGGTGCCGGGGGTTATTGAGTTGCCGCCGCCGCAGGATGCCAGCGGCTACATCCGCCCGCCCATGGATGAGCAGACTTTCGTGCCAGAAATCTATTGACACTGGATAAGCATTTGCATTATGGTTAGTGTAAATGGGGTCAGCCCCGCCTGCGGCGGGGCTGACCCCACCGTTTGGGGTAGTTTTGGGCGCAGACGCGCCCCAAACTACCCCATCAGAGGAAAGTCCCGCGACTGCGGGCTTTGGGGGGCGGAGCAGGCAGTACCTGCCTTGATTGCTATATCCAAATAGTTGCGAGCGGTTTTGGTTGTGTTTGTGCCCAAAACCACCCCATCATGGGAAAGTCCCGCGACTGCGGGCTTTGGGAGGCGGAGCAGGCAGTACCTGCCTTGACCGCTATATCCAAATAGTTGCGGGCGGTTTTGGTTGGGTTTGTGCCCCAAACTACCCCATCATGGGAAAGCCCGCGACTGCGGTTTTTGGGGGTGAAGCAGGCAACACCTGTCTCTGCAAATGATTTGGTTGGGGGCGGTTTTGGCCGTATCTGCGCCTAAAACTACTCCACCGTGAAAAGCCCCGCCGCGGCGGGGCTTTTTTTATTGTTATACCAGGCGAACAGGGTCGTAGAGCGCTGCTGCTCAAATGGATGGATTTACTCGCCGCCCGGCGTTACTTCTACCTGCATTTTCTGATAGTTGGCGCCAGTGGTGTCCAGGTCACTCAAGCCGCTGATGGCCTCTGTGGCCAGGTCGCTGCGATAGGCGGTAGCAGCAGGCGATTGGCTGAGCACGCCAAAGTCGAGAGAAATATCAACGGTCTGCTGGTACAACGCGGGATCCATAACGCCAATCCCCAGCGGCGAC
>CAZDSN010000482.1:0-3917 GCA_964507675.1 uncultured Ardenticatenaceae bacterium
GGCACGGGGGGGACGCGGAGTTCTCCGGTTAGGAGGCGCTGCATGAGGCCTTTTTTTTGCTGCTGTAGGGCGGCGAGTTTTTGCTGGTGGAGCTGGATTTCGCGGTCGCAGGCGTTTAGCACGTCAGCAATTTTTTCTTGTTCTGACAACGATAAGACTGGAATTCTTATCTTTCTTACAAGATCGGTGTTAATGTTTTTCTGAGTACCAGGCTGACCACTGTTAGCAAGTTTATCGGTTATGAAATCCAAATAATGATAGAGAAAGTTTGTGTTCAGCTTTTTTTCGTAATCACTGAACGCTACAAAACCGTCGTGGATGCAAACAGGAATGTTCACGATTTTGGGAACACCTATTGTTGCAGCAATAGACATGATTAACCCTCCAACATCAATTGGAACGCTTTTTTCTTCACCCAACAGTGATAAATATTGGGTGGTTTCATTCAAAAATCTGGTTGGTGAACGGGTCACATCTGCAATTCTTACCCACCCTCTCCCCTTATCTGCAAACCATTTCGGATCCTTGATCGGTCTTGGAGACGCCCCTCTTCTGACCTTTGCAAAACTACCCAAGTAGCCTTCGCGCCACGGGTGTTCCGCGAACTCAGGAAAGCGCACCTGCCCGGTGAGTAAACGCTGCATCAGGCCCTTTTTGCGCTGCTGTTTGGCGGCGATGAGTGCCTGCGTCAGCCGGATCGCTTCGTCCCAGGTGGAGAGAATGCCGGCAATCTTCCGCTGCTCTTCGAGTGGAGGAAGAGGGACTTCAAGCTGATTTATAGTTTTCAGCGTTAGTCGAGTGATGGCTTGTCCAGCCATTTGATCTTTGATGTGATACTGTCCTCTCGGGCTTAATATAAATTGTAGCAAGTATTGATTAGTTGTTTTCTTCTCGTTGGCTCTGATGAGGGCGACACTTGATAACAAACTAAAAGGTTCGCGCAGTGGATTGATTGTTGCGTTACCGGTATTAGCACCATCTTTTGTCAGTAATAAATCCCCAAATTTAACCGGGCTAACTTTGTAAATCTTGTTATGTTCTTCTTCAGATATGTATGCACAATCAGCTAGATCAAGAAAGCCGAATCGAATGTTTTTAGAAGTTATATACCGAAAAGGACCTTGATGTGATTGTGGAGAAAAGTGCGTACCGTCTGTAATTAGTACACAAAGGCGGCCTAATTTTTCGTATGACCAATCTCTTGGGAGTAATCCATGCTTGGTCTCTTTATAATTGGAAGAACGAGTATGATGGTTATTCAAGTAGTCCCAACTCCTGTAAGTAGGCAGTCATTGTCTGTTCAACCTGCGCCAATTCCCTCTCAATCTGGGCAATCTGAACCTGCACGGCCGTTAAATCCACCCGTTCCTCCTCCTCAAACGTATCCACATAGCGGGGGATGTTCAGGTTGTAGTCGTTTTCGGCAATCTCGTCCAGGTCAGCCAGGTAAGCGTATTTGTCCACATCCTGCCGCGCCGTTGCCGTCTGGATAATTTTGTCCACATCCTGTGGGCGTAGTTGGTTCTGGTTGCTGCCGGCGGCAAAGTCGCGGCTGGCGTCCACAAACAACACTTTGCGGTCCTTTTTGCGCCGCTTAAAGAGCAAAATGGCCGCGGGAATGCCTGTGCCGTAAAAGAGGTTGGCGGGCAGGCCAATCACGGCGTCGAGTAAATTCTCGGCGATCAACTGCCGGCGGATTTTGCCCTCCGCGCCGCCGCGAAAGAGAACGCCGTGGGGGACAATGACGCCGACACGACCGTTGGTCAGGTCGCTGGTCTCGATCATGTGGCTGATAAAGGCGTAATCCCCTTTGCTGGTGGGCGGCAAGCCGCGATGGAAACGGTCATGCGGGTCTTTGACCGCCGCGTCCGCGCCCCATTTGTCCAGGGAAAAGGGGGGATTGGCGACAACTACTTCAAAGCGCATCAACTGGTCGCCTTCGAGCAGCAGGGGGTGGCGCAGGGTGTCTCCCCAGCGAATGTCGGCGTTGGTCACGTCGTGGAGGAACATGTTCATTTTAGCCAGCGCCCAGGTAGATCCGTTGGATTCCTGACCGTAGAGGGCGTAGTTGGGCGACCCAGCGGCGGTCCCTTCGCCCACCTGCTCGGCGCAGCGGATAAGCAGGGAGCCGGAGCCGCAGGCGGGGTCGGCGATGCGGTCGCCGGGTTGGGGGGCGACCAGGCGGGCCAGCAGGGTGGAGACTTCGGGCGGGGTGTAGAATTCGCCCGCTTTTTTGCCGGCGCCGGCGGCGAATTTGCCGATCAGGTATTCGTAGGCGTTGCCGATGACGTCGGCGCCGTTGATGCGGCTGGGGCGCATGTTGAGTTTGGGGTTGTGGAAGTCGTCGAGCAGGTTTTTGAGGCGGGCGTTGCGTTCGCGGGCGCGGCCCAGGGCGGCTTCTGAGTTGAAGTCAATGTTGCGGAAGACGCCTTCCAGTTTTTCTTTGTTGGCGTCTTCGATGGCATCCAGGGCGATATTGATGATTTCGCCCAGGTTGGTTTCGTTGCGCCGGGCGTAGAGGCTGTCGAAGTCGCAGCCGGGTGGGATGACGAAGCGCTCGCGGCTGAGGCGGCGCTGCACGCGCTCTTCGTCGTGGGCGTATTGGCGGCGGTAGGCGTCTACTTTGTCGGCCCAGACGTCGGAGATGTATTTGACGAAGAGCATGACGAGGATGTAGTTTTTGTATTCGGCGGGGTCTACGGCGCCGCGGAAGGTGTCGCACGCTTTCCAGAGGATGGCGTTGATTTCGTCCTGGTTGATGGGTGGGGTCATATTACTCCGGGTTTGGGTTAGTAGTGCCAGGCACAGGGCGGCAGACGTTCAGTTAACCGGGGCCGTTCGGGGTTGTAGTGCCAGGCACAGGGTGGCAGGCGTTCAGTTAACCGGGGCCGTTCTGTAGTGCCAGGCACAGGGCGGCAGACGTTTAGTTAACCAGGGCCGTTCGCCCTGTGCCTGGCACTGATTATAACGCAGTGATTTCGGTATACCATTCTGTATAATGGTATAAACTGGGTAACTATACAGCTATCCAATTTACAGTGATGGATGAAAATTTTGCCACAATTCCAGTAAAATCGGCGGCTACCATGGAAAACGTGCTGAAGCACGTTCAGAGAGCCGTCATCCATGAGCTATGTCTCGCAAACTGTTTCATCCCCATGGTATCTATGCTATGATTTACAGTAATGCGGATAGTGGATACTGACATTTGTATAAGGTAGGAAAGAGTACCATGACTGTCACCATTACGCTGGATATACCCGAAGAGCCTTTGCTCAGCTTGAAGACCAGGGCAGATGATTTTGCGCGTGAACTGCCCATGTTGGCCGCGGTGAAGCTATATGAACTCGGACGCTTATCATCAGGTCGCGCCGCGCAACTGGCCGGGATGAGCCGGGCCGAATTTTTGCTGGCTCTGGGCCGCTATGAAGTTTCTCCTTTCCAATTGGACGCGAACTCGCTGGCCAAAGATATTGCCAATGCCTGATTTAGCGCCGGCTGCCCAACCCATCATGATGGCGCTGCGACAAAGTGGGCTGTGGCTCAGCGACGACCTGATACAAGAAGTACTGCGCCGGGCTGGCAAGTAGGGAGCATTGGGTCCGATTGTGGAGACAAGTCGGGATGGAGCAGTGCGGTCACCAGGCGGTAGCATGAACACATTTGACGAGCAATACCCCAACATTTCCTGGTGGGTACGAGGCGGGCGTATCGAGATTGGTCGAGATGGATATAGCGATTCCTTCATCCGTGTCATAGATGAAGGGGGCCTGGTTTGGGAGAATGACAAGGACTATCAAACAGTCGCGGTCGCGTTAGCTGCGGCAGAAACAGCGATCAGGCTTTGGCGGGAAGAGCAAGGTTTATGAGCGGAGAATCCAAACCAGGACGCCCCACCCCACTTGCCGAACTATTTG
>CAZDSN010000483.1:0-3910 GCA_964507675.1 uncultured Ardenticatenaceae bacterium
GTCGTCGGCATCATTATTGTCTGGCGGATGGGAGGCAGGAAGTAACATGAGTTTTGACCTGACAACCGCCGCCGTCGTTTCCCTCATTGGCCTCAGCGTGCAGGTATGGTTGGTCAAGCCCGGTAATGATACTGAGCGGGCTATCGTCTGGTCGTGGCAGATTATTAGCGGTCTCGTGGCCGGCTGCCTGGCTCCCCTGTTTGGCGGCGCTGGCATCATCGTCATGGCGCTGCTGGCGCACGGCGGCGACGTGGCCCGAAACCTGTACCATCGCTGGCACGCCCGCCGCGCCCGCCGTTCGCTCCCCGTCCTGCCGGCACGTCCTATCGAGGAGAGCCGGTAATGGGGCGACCGCCAGAGCCAGAGGGCGATACCCTGTTGTGGCTGCTGAACGGCGTCATTTTCGACCTGGCGAAAATCCGCGCCATCGCCGAAGCCGCCGCCACGTCGCCGCCAAACGTGATCGCCATGATTGACGCCCTCAACACCATCGAGGCATTAGCCCTGCGCGCCCAATCTGACGCCCAGGCCGCCGAGGAAATCCGAAAAGTTCACAGCGCCCGCAGCCTGGCGGCGCTGGCGCGTGAGGCGAAAAAGAGAGGGGAGGACATCCCTTGACTTATTCGCCCACCCATGCCCCAATGTGCAGCATGAAAACGACCCCTAACACCCACACAGGAATCAGGCCATGAGCGGTATTTGGCAGGCGTCAGTCACCCACCACAGCCAATTGCCTGAGCAGTTACGCCACCTGCTGTATCTGCTGGCGGATTGCGCCAACGATGCCGGCATTGTGGACCCTGCGCCCAACCAGGAAACACTGGCCGGGATGACCGGCTGTAGCAGTCGTACCATTCGCACGCGCATGGCCGCCATTATCGAAAGTGGTGAACTGGCACAGACCAGGGTGGGGTCAGGGCCAGGCAACCCATCAGCGTATCAATTCAAATTGCCGCTGCCGCCAAATATAAAGGCGGAAGGCAAGGCGGAAAAAGGTGGAAACGCCCACCACCGCCTTGACCTCCTGGAGAATGAATTGGCTCAGCACGCGCTGCGCCTGAACGCTCTGGAAGGGCGTATGACGGCTGTCGAGCAGCAATTGTCCGCCCTGACAGCCGCCGTCACCGAACTAACAGCGGTAATAAAGGTGGAAAAAGCCGGAAAATTCCGCGCGAAATTTTCCGGCTTTGTTGTCAGAAAGGTGGAAGCAAAGGCGGAAAAAGGTGGAAGCAAAGGCGGAAAAAGGTGGAAGCAAAGGCGGAAAAAGGCGGAAGCAAAGGCGGAAAAAGGCGGAAAGAAACCCGCGTTTTTTTCCGACGATCCTATTCCGATCCATTCTGATCCGGAAGGGGACCCCCCTACCCCCCTGACCACCTCGGCTCCCATTTCGGAAACTGCCGCCAAACAACAACTGGCGTCAATGGTCAATGCCCTCGTCGCCGCCACCGGCATGAGTGGCCATCTCAACTGGGGCGTGCTGGCCGCCTTCGCCCAGGAGCTAATTGCCCTGGATTACAGCCCAGAGCAAATCGCCAGGCATTACAACACCACAAACGGCAGCGCCGCCGCCGCCTGGAACTGGTACACCAACGACTGGCGAGGCAAAAAGGGCGATTTTCCGGGCATCCCTGCCATCCGACAGACCATCAGCGGCGCAGTTGGCTGGCATCCACCGCCATCTGTCAACGGCAATGGACACACTGACCCGGCATTTGTAAGCTCCGGCTCTGGCGGAGCATTTTAGAACGTGAGGAGAGGATGAACCGAATTAACCGCGCCATGATGACAATAGGCACAAACGGCAGCGCCATACCGCTGCCAGCACCATCCGCCAGCGACCAGCCGGCCCCCGCGCGGCCCACGCTGGTGGAACTGGTAATTACCCACCCCCTGCTGACAACAGCCATCGCCGGCGCACGCCAATGGCAGCAGCGGCGGCGAGAACAGGCAGATGCCGGATTACCGGCACGATCGTCCCTCGTCCTGGTGGCCGCCGCCGGCGACACCCCCAACCAAACGGGCTGCGGCTGCGGCAAAACGCATATTGCACGGGCCTGCCTCTGGAGCATTGCCCACGTAATTGATGGCGAACCGATAGCCCCCGTTGGCCGATTTTTCACCGCTGACCAGCTCATCCAGCGACTGGACGCCAGCACGCCCGCCAGCGCCGAGATAGCGCGCGCGCCCATCGTCGTCATTGACGATGTGGGCGCAGAGCAGCAGATACCGTATGTGCCGGCAGTCCGCCAGGACGATGAGCGCCAGGCGAGGTATTACAAAATTTTGGAGCATTGCTACACGGAGGGAATCGCCGTCGTCATCACCGGCAATATGCGCCTGGCGGAGTTGCCGGCCCACATAGGCGGGCGCGCCTGGAGCCGGTTGCTGGAAATGGCTCCCCAGGGCCAGATGATTGATATGACGGGCGTGCCCGACTATCGCCGCGCAAAAGGTGGGCGATAACAAAAAAGCCCGCCGCCAGATGGGGTCTGGCAGGCGGGCATGTACTACAGGACAAGAATATTCTATATGCACTCCCTAAATCCCACAAATAGAGGATATTGCCCGCGATGAACTGACACCATCCGCGCCTGCCGGCACACGTCGCCCCCACAACTGGCGCTTTGATGGCTAAGATGGGCAGCGGATGGTGTGCTACCCTACTCCGGCGTGATGCCGGCAGGCGCGCCCAACAAGCGCATGGAGGAACGAGATGACAACGAACGGCTCATTAGTAATTGACAGTGGCGCGCCAGGCACAGATACAATCATCATATCTGCCGCCAGCGCTGACATGGCAATCGCCATCCTGGGTGACGAACTCGCCTGGGTCATCAACACCCTGGGGGAAATTCACCGCGAGCGTGAGGCGGACGCCCGCCGCGCGCAGTCTGCAGCGGCGCTGGCTCAATGGAACGCGGATGCGCTGGCGGGGATGATGACGGGATGATGAAGGCTATTGGTTGCATCGCCCACGTCCTGGCCCTAATTATTTGCGTGGCGGCGCTGGCAATTCTGATCGCCGTGCCCGTAGACGGGTACTGGCGCGCTGAGGGCACTATGCCCGCCCTGCGCATTCTGGCATTGCTGTTGGGCATTGCCTGGGTGTGGGGGGGATGGCCGCTTCGAAGGGGACGATGACCGACTACCTACCCCTGACTGCCGCCGCCGCCCTCATCCACCGCAGTCCCGCCTGGCTGCGGCTGCGTATTGAGAAAGGGATTTTGCCGGCAGAGCGGGTGGGGTACGTGTGGCACATTGCCCGCGCCGATCTGGAGCGCATGCCCATCCAGGATTTACGCGGCAAACACCCGCGACCGGTCAGCGCGCCCCCCGCGCCCGTAGCTGACGCCTGGAGCGACCGCATTGCCCGCGCCGAGGTCGCCCGCCGGCAGCGATTGGCAGCCATTCGCCGCCGCTTCCCGGATATGGCTCAGGCCATGCCTGGTGAGGTGCGCGAATGGATTCTCAAGGAATTGATACCCGCTCAGGAATGCGGGCAAGTCCGTCCAGCGCGAATGTGCTGGTGTGGACGGGAGGCAGAATGAAAGACAAAGAGCAGCTAGAGGCCATCCGCGTTATTTTGCGCGGAATGAGCGACAGTAATTTAATATCCCTGGCATCCGTGATAATTGCGCTGGAAGCGCAACGCAGCGAGGACGCCACCCCGTGCGTGTGGCGGTACGATTGGTCTGACGACACGTGGGAGGGGGATTGCGGAGTTATGTGGCAGTTGACGGACGGCACACCATCGGAGAACGGTATGTGCTACTGCCCCCAATGCGGGCGGGTATTGATGGAAGCGGGAGGAGAGGAGGAGGAGTAAAACGCCGCCGAATTTGCGCGGATTGACGTTTGCCTTTTGCCACTATGCCGGCATACAATGAAGGGGGTATGATTAAATCGTAGT
>CAZDSN010000484.1:0-3898 GCA_964507675.1 uncultured Ardenticatenaceae bacterium
ACCAGGCTGTCTGGCGCCACCGCGTTTTGCACGGCTACCAGCCCAAACGAATCGTTGATAATGTTAAACAACAGCGTTGTCAGGGTAATAATGCCCACAATCGTGGCGCCCAGAAACAAGAACTGCCAGAACCTGGCTGTCAGGTGGCGGCGTTTGATGTGGGATGCGAGCGACTGCCCTTCGGGATAGCGGCTCATTCATACACCTCGCGAAAGCGGGCCACAATGCGGCGGCTGATGATGTTTAAGACCAGCGTCAAGACAAACAGCAGCAGGCCAATGGCGAAAATACTGTTGTAGTCAATCGAGTCGTAACTCAAGTCGCCGCCGCTGATGCGCACAATGTGGCCTGTCATCGTCTCTGCGGATAGGAAAGGGTTTAAGACAAAGTTAAACAGGCCATCCTGGCCCAGGGTGAAGTTCTTGGGGCCGGAGCCGGCGGCAATAGCCACGACCATGGTCTCCCCGATGGCCCGCGAAATAGCCACCACAAACGCCGCGGCAATGCCGGACAGAGCCGCCGGCACAACCACCTTGAGAGAGGTTTCCAGACGGGTAGCGCCCAGACCGTAAGCGGCTTCGCGCAGCGAACGCGGCACGGCGTGCAGAGCGTCTTCGCTGAGGGAGGCCACCAGGGGAATAATCAGAATACCGACGACAATGCCGGCAGACGCCGAATTGAAAATCTGCACCACGCCATCCCCAAAAATGCGGCGCAGCAGCGGGGTCATGAAGTTCAGGGCAAAAAAACCATAGACGACGGTGGGAATGCCGGCCAAAATTTCCAGAAGGGGTTTAAGCACATTGCGCGCCCGCTCGGAAGCATATTCGCTCAGGTAAATGGCGCTGCCCAAACCCAACGGCAGGGCCACCAGCATAGCCAGCACGCTGGTAATCACCGTCCCCAGCACCAGCGGCCAGATGCCAAATTTCATAATGGCCGGCTGCCATTCTGTGCCCGTGAAGAACTCTAGCAGCGAGACTTCCGGCGCCTGGAAAAACAACAACGCCTCTTTCCCTAGCTCGTAAACGATGCCAACTGTCGTCAGAATAGAAATCGCGCCACAGAGAAAAAGAATCACTCGAATGATTTTTTCCCCAGGGCGTGCTCTCCTGGTCAAGTTTGTTGAGTTTGTCACAGTTTCGGGAATGGAAGTGATGATGTCTGCCATTCAACTCCTTCGTAAAGACGTTGCAATGCAACGTCTCTCCGTAGGGCGGGTTGCCAACCCGCCCATCCTTTGTGCGGCGGGCTACTGGGTGTTGGCGTCCAGCCACTCTTGTTTGGCCTGATCCAGCGCTTCGGCGCTGGCGGGGAAGTAACCAACTTCCTCGATTTCTTCATTGACGTAAGTCAAATAGAAGTTAATAAAAGCAGCCACCTGCGGCTTTTCTTGCATGATACTCGCTGTGCTGTAAATAAACAGCGGGCGCGCCAATGGATAAGCGCTGCTTTCCACGTTGTCGAAAGTCGGTTCCACCCCTTCAATGGACAGGATGGTGAGCAAATCCTGGTTTTCCTGGTAATAAGCGTAACCGAAGAAACCGACAGCATAGGGGCTGCCCTCAACCCCCTGCACCAACACGTTGTCATCTTCACTCAACTGCAAGTTGCTGGCTGCCAGAATGGGCGTTTCGTCTTCCGCAAACACGACTTCCACAAAATAATCAAACGTGCCGCTGTCAGTGCCCGGAATAAACCGCTGAATCGGTTCAGCCGGCCAACTCGGGTCTACGTCTGCCCACGTTTCCGCCGTGGAGAAGATCAGGGCTAACTGCTCAATGGTTGCACTTTGGATGAAATCATTCTCTTTGCTGACCACTACGGCCAGGGCGTCGGTTCCCACGCGGAACTCAATGGGTTCTCGGCCAATGGCGCGGCACGAGTCTATTTCACTATCTTTGATGGCACGGCTGGCGTTGGCAATATCCGTCTCCCCGGCGACGCAGAAGCGCTCAATGCCCGCGCCGCTGCCAATGCTGTCAATGGTAATGTTGCCGGCATACCCTTCATCCTGGAACCGTTCAGCCATGCGCTCAGACAGGGGAAAGACGGTAGAACTACCCGCCGTGACAATATCGCCCGACATTTCCAGAGGATCCACTGCCGGCAGTCCTGAACCTGTGTCTGCCGGCGATTCTACAGCGGCTGTGGTAGGCGGAATGGTCGTGGGGGCTGCTTGGGGTTCACTGCTGCTGCCGCCACAGGCAGCCAAAGAAACAGCGAGAACGACAAGCGTAACAATCAGAAAAAGCTGGCGTTGCATACGTATTTTCTCCTCCATAAAGGATCGAATGCCCGCTGCCTGGCAATCAAACCAAGACGGTTGCCGGGCAGCGTCTTCCATAACAGGTTAATCAAACAGTATGCAGCTTACCACGCGCCAGTTAACGTCCTTTGAAGCCCCCTTTAACGAAGCGATAAGGCTTTGTAAAGGATTGGTTAAAACGAGCATTTACTCCGCTGCCGGCAGAGAAAATGAAAAAGTGCTGCCTTTCCCTTCCTTACTCTTTACCCAAATCTCTCCCCCGTGTGCCTGTACCAGGTGGCGAGCGATAGCCAGTCCCAGGCCCGTTCCTCCCCGGCCACGGGCGCGATCGGCTTTGTAAAAACGCTCGAAAATACGCGGCAAGTCCGTGGCCGGAATGCCGACGCCGCTGTCACGAACCGCAATCACCACCATGGGCGACGCCCCCGCCAGTGACGTCTGACCATGCGGGCGCTCGCTGTCGGAAACGTAGACGCTGATGTGGATTTGGCCTTCGGGCAGGGTGAACTTGATCGCGTTATGCAGCAAGTTGGTCAGCACCCGTTGAATCCGCTCGGCATCTACCAGCACCGGCGGCAAATCCACGGGCAAATCAATCTGTACGGTCACGCCAGCCCGTTCTGCCTGCGAGGCCAACCGGTCTACAACAGGCAGCACAATCGCTTCCACGGGCGTGGTCTGCAGCCGCAGGGGAACCTTCCCCGACTCAATGCGGGATAATTCCAGCAGTTCTTCTACCATCTGCGTCATGGCATCTACTTCTGTTTCCGCGCGCTGCAAGAAGCTGCGGGCGGCGGGGAGATCATCCAGGGCGCTGTCATGCACCGTCTCCACCAACACTTTTAAGGAAGCCAATGGCGTCCGCAGTTCATGGGAAATGTTGCTGACAAAATCACGACGGACGCTTTGCAGCCGGTGAATTTCTGTCAGGTCCTGGATCAAGACCATGTAGCCGGGCGTGTTCGCTTCGGCCAGGGGCACAATATTCACCTGCCAGAACGCCGGTTGTTTCTCCCCGTAAAGTTCCAGGGCCAGATTTTGCTCTTGACCGGTGCGATGGCACTCCTGCCACGCCTCTATCAGCCGGTGATGCCGCATGACTTCCGCCAGGGAGGCACCAACCACGCCGGGCCTGGCCACGTCCAGCAGAGCCAGCGCGGCCGGGTTAATGCGCCGCACGCGCCCTTCTTTGTCCGCAATGATGACGCCTCCCCCTAACTTCTCCAGCACTGTGGTTAAGTGCTGCTGTTCTTCAGCCAGGGCGGTGTTTTGATAGTGCAGATTATCAATGGCGGCATTGAAGGCATGGACAAGCTGCCCTAATTCATCATGGCGTGTGGGCAGCCGTCGCGCTGCAAAATCTCCGCGGGCAATACGCTGGGCTACCACTGTAAGCTGTTCGATGGGGCGGAGCAAACGGGCAGCCACCTGCCGGCCCAGATACAGGGCCAGGGGAATCCCCGCCAGGCCTACGCCCCACAACCAACCCTGCCGGCATCCCTTTTCCGTGCTACAGACTGTTTCCGAGGCCCAATAGGCCAGAGCAAACAGCAGCAGCCACATCAGAACCGCATAAGGCAATGCCACCCGCCAACGAAAATGAGTTAACATCCGGCGGTCCTATCCTTC
>CAZDSN010000485.1:0-3886 GCA_964507675.1 uncultured Ardenticatenaceae bacterium
CTTGACCTCCTATTTGGTCCCCCTATTATCCATCAACAAAAAGACCGCGCACCCCGGCAGTTCTCGCTGGAAGCCAGGCGCAGGGCAGGTGATTGAGGGGCTGGAATGTGTCGGAATCTGGCGCATTTGCCGCAATTTTGTTTGGTTTTGTGGAGAACTTATGGAGGTGATGCGCCTGAAATTGCCTAAACCAGTTAAGCATGGCGTTCCCTGGCGGAACGCCATGCCTGGAGATTGTTTATTACTTCCCGCTGGTTGATCCTCAACGACGGCGGAAGCGGTCTAGCCATTTGCTGATGCTTTTGCGCAACAGCAGAGGGCGCAGCCTCTTCCATTCCTGGCGGGGGTCAAACTGGGGGTCTCCCTGGCGATTGGGGCTGAACGTTTTGGCGACGAACTGCTGCGTCAGGTTGCGAATGGGGGCGCGCCCTTCGGGAACCTGCGTGGTAAGCAGGTTGGCTCGTTCGTAGGGCGTATGCGCCGGACGGATCTCGACGCCCAGGAAACGCCCCCAATTGCCCAGCCGCAGGTAGCTTTTGCTTACGTCGGACTCGACACGCTGGTTTATTTGCCCTCCCAGCACTACCAGCCCGCCAGCGATCATCAACACCGCTGCGCCAATGGCTGCCCGCAGCAGCCAATCCCGACTGAGAAGCGCGCTGGATTGGTTCGGGAGTTCTGGAGGCGTGTTATTGCTTGTATCTGTGAATTCGTCGTCGGGGAGGAACTCCTGCCGATCCATGTTGGGCGGCAGCGAGGGGGAAGCAAAGTTGTCGCCGCCTTCGGCTGATTCCGGGCGATCGCCGACGGGGACAGAAGCGGTGGGTTCAAACTGGATCCAGCCATAACCTGGGAAGAAGACTTCCACCCAGGTGTGGGCATTGCTGGCGCGGACGCGATAGGAGGATGTGGCCTCATCCCATTCTCCCTGGGCGTAACCAGCAGCCACACGGGCGGGGATGCCTTGCAGCCGCAGCATGACGGCCATGGCCGTGGCGTAGTAGTTGCAATACCCTTCGCGGCTTTCAAACAGGGTGTAATGGATGGGGTCTACGTCATCTGGCGGGGCGGGAATCTGGTCGTTGTAGGTGATATTGGTCCGCAGATAGTCGCGGACGGCTACAGCTTTATCAAAGGGGTTGCTATAGGGAGCCGTTAGCTGTTCAGCCAGGGCGCGTGTTTCGGGAGTGATGCTGTCGGGGTAGGACAGGTAGTTATCCGTGATAGAGGCCGGGTAATTGGTGGTGGCCTGCCGCAGACTGGTGGCATCGGCTGTGCTGTACTGCGACCACACCTGGTAGGTATCTCCCTGGCGCAGCACATAGCGCGACTTGACGTTGTTGATAATCTCGTGCCCGGTTTCATCAAATCTGCGCGTCACCAACATCTGGCGATCAGAGGCAACAATATCGGGAGCGCCATACAGCGTGCCGGCACTGGCGCGGTAGTTGATGACGGTTTGGGTGATGACCTCACGCGCCAGGACGGGATTCACGTCCAGATACCCATCTTCCGGGTAATGCAGCACCTGTTCGCCGCCAGCCGCGTTCCAGCCCTCGGAGCTATACACATCAAACACACCCGCCTGCCAGTAGACGTAGGGCAGTTTCTCCTTAACGTAAATGTCCATGACCAGGTTGTTGCCCACGGTGCGCGGGCCGCCCAGAATGAGCGAATCGGTGTAGGGGTCGCTAATGGGGCTGCCGTAGGAGCGCAGCGAGGAGAAGAGGCGGGTCCAGTCATCCTGGAAACTGCGCCAGGGCTGGTTGATGTCGCTGATGGCATCGCTAACGGCGGGACTGGCGCTTAATGCCGGCAAATACCACGCCGCCAATAAGGTTAACATGCCCACGATCAGGCTGGCGCGCAGAAACGTCATGTTGATGCCGCGCTCATAGCGCACCGCCGCCATGCGCCACTCTTTGAGATGCTCTACCAGGTGCGTTTGCGACACATAGAGCAGAGCCAGCAGCAGGTACAGGCCCAAATAGAGCGCCAGCGGCTTTGGCCCGAGGTAAAAGTAGACCACGCTTAATAGCACGATACCCGTGGGCAGCACCACCCGCCACAAACGAGCATGGCGAAAAGTGAACCAGGCGGCGGTATAACCTAACAGCCAAAACACAGCCGAGGTGTGCATCACAAAGATGATGCCATCCCGGCTGCTGCCTTCGCCAAATGCCTTGCGCAGCCAGACGATTTGACGGTTAACCATCTCAAATATCCGTTCACGCCAGGGCAGTTCGCCGGGCAAGACCAGGCCAATCAGGTACGTCAGCACAAACAGGGCGTAAACAAAGGAAAAGAGGTGGGCGGTGCGGTCGCTGAACCGGCTCTTAGCCAGCACCAGACCTGCCAGCAGGGCGATCGTGCCTAACAGAGGAATGATTTCCAGCCCGCTTATCAGCTCGGTTTGCACCACAGCCAGACCGGCGATGAAGATCATGGCCCAAACCAGGAAAAGTGTAAACCAACCTTCTTCGATTTTTATGCGACGGAGCATGAGAACCACCTTTGTTGGGTGCAAACGCAGCGATTAAACAGGCAGGTGAGTAGCCTGCCCACATTATAACGTCACCAATATGTCAGGTAAAGCGCCCCCAGGCGCAACGGAACCATTTCTGAGCGAATACTCAGGCGGCGGGCAGAGGATGCTAAAACAAAAAAGGCTTGCCCACCGGCGGCGGGCAAGCCTGATGATAGCCAGGAGAAAAGGCGACGAATCAGCCGGCTGAGGCCAGGGTGTTCAGCCAGAGTACCAGGCCGACGCCAATGACAATGAAAATCGCGCCGGTCAAGATGACGTAGATGGTGTCCCAGGGAATGCCGGCAGCCTCCCCCTTATCCATATTCAATAACAACCGTGGCCGGAACACCACGCCCAGCACGATAGCCGTCAGGACGACGCCGCCCAAAATAAAGAGGCTGTGGGTGTTCAAGATGTTGCCGCTGGCTGTAATGATGACCCCTTCGGGGTAAATGGAGTCGCTGATGGCTGTGCTCACAAAGACGGCAAACAGGATGAAAATGAGCGACGTGCTGATCACCGACCAGCGAGGCATGACGTGGGCCGGCACAGGTTTGCTGGGGCGCTGGCCGCGGGAGGCTTTGATACGTTCAACTTCTCGTTTGTCCAGATTAGTGAGCTTCGTCTGGAAGGCTTCTGTTTCCTTGGTGGTCAAGACGCCCTGATCAAGGCGGGTGTAAATGAAGGCTAGCCCGCCGCCAACTACCACAATGCCGCCAATGATGAGCGCGCCCAGTACCCCCATAGCCACCAGGGGATTCACTTCTAGCTGACCCTCTGCGTTGAGCATGGATTCAGGCACAACCCCACTCACGGGGCCCGGCACAGAGATGGTCAGGGGGGGCTGCGGCGGACGCACCCGCCCACCCGCGTCGCCGCCAAGTTGGCTGCGCAAAGCGGGCCACCCCACAGAGGCGATGCCGCTAAAGATGAGTAAGGCGATGACGATTCCCCAGTTGCGTAACGTGTTTTTATTCAAGAGTGATCCTCCGCATAAACGGGATGTAATGATTGCGCATTTTAGCACAATAAAAATTGAGCAGCAAAGAAAAAGAAGCGGGCTATGCTCGTTTGGGCATTTTGCCAGTATAATGGCGTTCTGGTATCTGGTGCGAAAGATATTGGCTGCCCGATAGGCGTGGGGCGCAGGGATAAAAATATATAGGATTTGGCAAATTGCGTAGATTTGTCTGGTGGGTAATGAGGGGGCAGCGCTTCTGACCACTGATCACTCGCCACTCACCACTATTTTCGGAGGAACTGTTTATGGTAACCGCAGTTGTGCTTTTGAAAGTGGCCCGGCAGGAAATTAATAACGTGGGGCAGCAGTTAGCCGAGTTGGAGGGAGTGCGCGAGGTG
>CAZDSN010000486.1:0-3885 GCA_964507675.1 uncultured Ardenticatenaceae bacterium
GGCTTGATCTACGCGCCGCCTTTCCGTTAAATCGCATCACGGTTCTATGAGCGGTTGGCGCATAGCCGCCGACCCCAATCTAGAAAGAGAGGTGTGGAACCCGCTGCCAGCGGGTTCTACACCAGCCATAGTTAAGGACGTGCTTCCACATAGTGGTGGTGTTTATGGCCGACCCGAGTCCAAACTTTCCTCCCCGCGGCAACTCTGAATCCATACCCTTCTGGCGCGATGGGCGCGTGTTAGGTGTATTTGCCCAGATTGTTTTTCTGGTTTTGTTTGCGCTGGCGGCCATTTATTTGCTGAACAACGTCTACGGAGGTTTGCAGCGCCTGGGTAAGGCGCAGTTCTTATGCGCTGATGGCACAGAACAACTGCGATGCTTCTTTGACTTTCTGAATCTGGAATCCCAATTTGACATTGCGGAGACCGTTGTCCCCTACTCGCCCGCCGATACCTACGTACGAGCCATCTGGGTGGGCTTCTTAAACACCGTCAAAGTATCTGCCCTGGGTATCATCCTGGCTACCATTTTGGGGACATTTACGGGTATTGCCCGGCTATCGTCAAACTGGCTGCTCAGCAGCATAGCCAAATGGTACATTGACCTGATGCGCAATACACCGTTGGTATTGGTCTTGTTGTTTTTGTACCTGGTGGTGCTGCTGAACGCGTTGCCTCCTATTAGTCAAGCCATTCAACCGTTTGGGTTGCCAATCTATTTGAGCCAGCGCGGCATCAACTATCCCCAGTTTGTGACCATGCCCTCTTTTTCTGTCTGGCTCGCCTTTGTAGTCGTGGCTCTGATCCTGGCGCTGGTGTTATGGCTGATTTTGGGGCGACAGGAGGCGCGAACGGGGCGGCGATCAAATCGAGCCGGGTGGGCGCTGTTTTCCTTGCTGGTGATTGTGGGTATTGGTTGGATGGTGTCTGGCAGCCAGGCGCGCGATAATCAGGCCATATTGGTGTCGGGGACGCTGCAAGTGCGCGAATACAGCGATTTGGAGAGGGTCGTTTTGAGCCGCCTACCTGTCAGCCGGTTAAGCGACATTGACAAAGCGTTGGCTGATGGGGCCTTGACTCAGGCGCAGGTGGATGAAGGGGCGCTGAAACTATGCGCGCTGCGCGATACGCCGGCTGAAGCGAACCTGGTGGCGCAATTGCAGGCAGATGACATTCCGTATACGATCCGGCGGTCAACACGCATGGACCAGGCAATGGCGGCTTATGCGGAGGGAGCGTGCGAGGCGCTAGTAGCGCCCACAGCCCTGATTGCCGCCGAACAAGATGCGCTGCCCGATGCGGCGGCGCATGTGGTTGTGCCCATTGCCGAAAGGCCGCTGCGCCTTTCCGTGCCCCGTATTGAAGGTTTAAATTTTGCGGGCGGCGGTAAGCTGACGCCAGAGTTTGCCGCGGTGTTGTTTGGTTTGACTGTTTATACGGCGGCGTTTATTGCCGAGATTGTGCGTGCCGGCATCTTATCCGTCTCCAAAGGGCAAAGTGAAGCTGCCCGCGCCCTGGGCCTGAGCGAATCGCAGCGCCTGCGCCTCATTGTCTTGCCCCAGGCCCTGCGCGTGATCATCCCCCCCCTGACCAGCCAATACCTCAACTTGACCAAGAACTCCAGTCTGGCCCAATTTGTGGCCTTCCCCGAAATCTGGACCGTCAGCTATACAACCATTAACCAATCCGGGCGCCCCGTACAAATCATTATCATTGTCATGGCCACCTATTTGGGCATCAGTCTCGGCATTTCTGCCCTGCTCAACTGGTATAACAGGCGCATTGCCCTGGTGGAGAGATAAACATGGCCGCGATCAATCACCGTTTGCGCAGTCACGCCCGGTTTCACTTGAACCAATTTGTACGCGATCACATTACCCGTAGTTGGCTGCTGGCCGTGTGGCTGTTTGTTCTTGCCGGGATAACAGTGACCTTTACCGTCAGCCAACTGCGTTTGCTACCGCTAACGACTGTCCTGGTGCTGCTGCTGTGGGCAGGAAGCATCGTTTGGGCCGTCTCAGGCGAACTGGCGCGCCGCCACACGGTGGTTTCCCTCTGGTTAAAGAACAATCTGTATAGTTCTATCAGCAACGCCCTGCTTACCCTGCTGCTGACGCTGGCCATGGTGGCGGCGGGACGGGGGATGCTGATGTACCTGGTGCTCAATGCCAGTTTCAGCACCGACCCCGTTGTAGCCGAGAGCGAGGCGGCGGGCGGCGCTATATGGGGGGCAGTTATTGACAACTTGCGCCTGTTGACCGTTTTCCGCTTCCCCCCAGACCTGGATTGGCGTCTGGTTGTGACCATCGGCATGTTGGTTGTGTTGACTGTTCCCAGCCTGTTTGTCTATCGCGGCACTTTCAAGGGACCCAAATATGTGCGGCGCGGCCTGACCTATCTATGGCTGTTGACGCCCATAGCCAGCTACCTTTTGTTGCGCGGCGTTGGGGTAACAGGACCGTTGCAACAGGTGAATCCTGACCAGGTGTGGGGCGGTTTGCTGTTGACGCTGATCCTCTCCGTCTTTTCCATCGTGGTCTCTTTTCCGATTGGTTTGCTGCTGGCGCTGGGGCGGCGCAGCCAGATCACGGGTATTCCTGCCTGGTTGACTTACACGATGGCCCTGGCTGTCATGACCTGGGGACTGGTAACAACGACGCCCGGTAATCTGGCGGCTGCCCGCAGCAACCTGGAGCGGCTGGTCGCCTTTTGGCCGCTATTAGTGCCTGTTTTGGCCTTCCTGTTCCAGCGTTCATTTAAGGGGAATCTGGTAGCTGCTTTTAGCGTTCTGTACATTGAAGCAGTGCGCGGCGTGCCCTTGATTACAGTTTTGTTTATGGCTACGGTTATGTTTCCCCTCATCTTGCCGCCTGACGTGGAAATCCTGAATACGTGGCGTGTTCTGGGCGGGTTTACGCTGTTTTCGGCAGCTTACCTGGCGGAAAACGTGCGCGGCGGGCTGCAATCCCTGTCGAAGGGTCAGTATGAGGCTGCCGATGCTTTGGGGCTGAGTACATTTAATAAATATCGCCTGATAATTTTGCCGCAGGCGCTGCGGGCGGTGATTCCGGCCATTCTGGGGCAGTTTATCAGTCTGTTCAAAGATACGTCGCTGGTGCAAATTGTGGGATTGTTTGATATTTTGAATGTCGCCGGCACGATCACCTCGCAAACAAAATGGTTAGGCCGCCGCGCCGAGCCGTACATCTTTATCGCCATCGTCTACTTTATCGGCAGCGCCGCCATGACGGCCTACAGCCGCCGTCTGGAAAAACGCCTGGGTGTGGGGCAGAGATAGGAGGGTGGAAATGACAACTTTGAATGATGTAGACGACATCATTGTGGTGCAAAACGTCAACAAATGGTATGGGAACTTTCAAGCCCTACGCAATGTCAGCCTGACGGTCAAGCGGGGGGAGGTCATTGTCATTATTGGCCCTTCGGGTTCGGGCAAATCCACCTTTATTCGCACCATCAACCGCCTGGAAGAGCATCAAGAAGGGGACATCATTGTGGATGGGATTACCCTCAGCCACGATCTGCGCAACATCGCCGAAATCCGGCGTGAAGTGGGCATGGTTTTTCAACAGTTTAACCTGTTTCCCCATTTGACGGTGTTGGAGAACATCACGCTGGCCCCCATCCACGTGCGCAAATGGTCGCGCGAAAAAGCGGAAGAGGTGGCCATGAAGTGGCTGACGCGGGTGGGTATCCCCGAACAGGCGCGTAAATATCCCGGCCAGTTATCTGGCGGGCAGCAGCAGCGCGTGGCCATTGCTCGCACCCTGGCCATGGAGCCCAATATTCTGCTGTTTGATGAGCCCACCTCGGCGCTGGACCCGGAAATGATCAAGGAAGTGCTGGACGTGATGCGCGATCTGGCGC
>CAZDSN010000487.1:0-3885 GCA_964507675.1 uncultured Ardenticatenaceae bacterium
GGCGCCAGCGCCACCGCCGCGCTCGGCTCAATCACCAGCTTCAACCGCTGCCACACAAAATAAAGCGTCTCCCGAATCGCCGCCTCGCTCACCGTCGTCATATCCGCCACATACTGGCGCATAATCGCCAGATTACGCTGCCCAATAAAGCGCGTGCGCAAGCCGTCGGCGATGGTGTCCGGCACAGTGGGCAGCGTCTCAATCACGCCGCTGCGGAAGGAGCGGTTGGCATCGGCGGCCATTTCGGGCTCCACGCCAATGACGCGGCAGCCAGGGCAGCGAGCGGCTGCCGCCAGCGCTGTGCCGCTGATCAACCCCCCGCCGCCTACCGGCACAAACAGCCAATCGAGTTCTCCCACTTCCGCAAACAACTCCCAGGCCGCCGTGCCCTGCCCGGCAATCACATGCTCGTTGTCATACGGGTGAATAAGCGTATACCCCTGCTCGCGCACCAGCGCCGCGGAGCGTTCTTCCCGTTCGGCGGCAGGGCAGGAAATAATGGTCGCGCCGTAGCCCGCTGTCGCCGCCCGTTTAACCGCCGGCGCGTCCTCAGGCATGACGATAAATGCCGGCACACCGCACAACTTCGCCGCCAACGCCACCCCCTGCGCATGGTTGCCGCTGGAATGCGTCACCACCCCCCGCGCCCGCTGCTCTGGCGTCAACTGGCTGATGGCGTTATACGCCCCGCGAAACTTAAACGCCCCCACCCGCTGAAAATTCTCGCACTTCAAAAAAACCTGCCGCCCACAGCGCGCATTTAACGTGCGCGACGTAACCACCGGCGTGCGGTTGGCAACACCTTCCAACCGCCCCGCCGCCCCCGCCACCGCCGTGGGGCCAGTGATGATAATCTAATTCTCTGTCACTTCTCTTCTCCCTTCTTCCCTCTTCCTTCTCCCCCCTCCCTCACCATCTCAATCCGCCGGAAGGAATCAAAATACCCCACCTGTTGAAACCCAGGCCATTTGGGATCGTCCGCGGCAATGTTCTCAATCACCGTGTCTTTGCGCGGATAATGCTGGTGGATGGCTTGCAGAATAGCCGCCGTCACCGTCACCGGGTCGCCCTGGATAACGTCTACCACAATGTGGGATAGCTGGAATTTGCCCACGTCAAAGCTGGCCCAGCCGTATCCGTCGCCATGGCAGTGTACCATCAGAGCTTCCAGTTGGCGGGCGTTGCGCATGGATTCCGTTTCGTTGAGCCAGTTGGGACGTTCCTGACGTTGGGCCAGCAGGGAGAGCGCCTGGGCGTGGCTGAGCGGTTCAATGGCGCGGATGCTTTGGGCGGCGGCAGCCGGGGAGCCGCGGGAGATGGGGGAACGGCGCACCACCAGCAGTTCGCGGGTTTGGCGGAAATCGTGCTGTTGGAACAGACGGTATGCCGGCACATTCCCCTTAATCACCTCCAACCACACCGTCCCCAACCCCCGCGCCGCCGCCGCCGCCAACAAAAAGGCCATCATCTCCCGCCCCGCTCCCGCCTGCCGTCTTTCGGGCACGACCCCCAGCCGCGTGATCCAGGCTCGCCCTGGGCGCACGCCCAACATGCCCAACCCAAACAGACCCGCCTCATCCAGCAGCACGCAAGAAGCGGACAAATCCACGTCGTATACGTGAATATATTCCCCCAGGCGCGCCGCGCTCATGGGCATGGGCACAATGTAATCCATGCGCGTCTGGTTGTAAACGGCGGCCAGTTCTTCCAGGCCAAATTGATCAGCCGTAAGCAGTTTCAGAGCGCCCCTCTCGTCATAAACGTAGGGGCAGGTTTCAAACCTGCCCCTACGTTAAATAGGCAGCCAACTGCGCCGGAAACTGGCGCACGTCCAGCGGTTTGAGAATGCAGCCATCGCACCCATACCGCTCCGCCATATCCAGGGCAATCTCCCGCGGCCAGGCCGTAATGGCCACAATGGGTACGTGAGGCGTATCGCCCATTTCGCGCAGCAGCAAGACGACTGTCTGCCCATCAATATCAGGCAGACCCAAATCCACCAGAATCAAGTCTGGTCGTTCGCGGGCGGCGATTTCCAGCCCCTGTTGCCCAGTGCTGGCATCCAACAAGCGGTAGGGATGCGGCTCCAGGATGCGCTGCACCAGCAGCAGGTTGCGGGGATCATCTTCAATATGCAGAATGGTCTTCATAGCTGGCAAATGCGCTTTCAACCGCGGCTGGCGTTCACGCGCGCCGGTTCAATTTTGTAGATGCAGCGCTCTTCGCCTGCCGGCAATGGATAGTTCGCCACATTCATATACTTTCGCGCCAGCCCGTCAATGTGGGCGACAGCCGCCGCTCCCGTCGCCGTTTCCACAATGCGCCCCCGCACTTCCAGCCAGCGGTACGGATTGGCCGGGTCCACCGCCAGCACCGTTACCTGCGGGCGGGCGCGCATGTTTCTATCCTTCTGCCGTCCAATGGCAGAGTTCACCCAAATCTGGTCGCCATGACGGTCGCACCACATTGGCGTGACCTGCGGCTGACCATCCGGCATCACCGTCGCCAACACCACCACCACGGGCCTCTCAAACAAATCGTAAAACGCTTCGGGAATACGAGGGGGCATGAGGGATGAAGTATGAGGGATGAGGGATGATAGGTGAAGTGTGAACCAGCTAGAACGGCGTCTTCAGCGGCAAGCTGACCACTGGCCACTCACCACTCCCCACTCACCACTGATCACTGTTTCAGCTAGCTGGCGGGGGCACGGGCAGGTCGGCTGCCGGCGTGTCCTTCCACTTCTGTCCCTCTTCAATGAGCATCACGGGGATGCCGTCACGAATGGGGTACTTCAAGCCAGAGTCGGCGCACACCAGCCAGCAGTTATGCACCAGTTCCAGGCGACCGGGATCGGCGCCATATTTCTCTTTTTCCTGCACCGCCAGCGGGCAGCGCAGAATCTCCAACAAATCAAGACTGATAGGGGGCGCGGCGGTATCGTTCATCCATGATCCTCATATTGGCGTAGTTTTGATGGCTTGATAGTAACCGTTCTCTCCCCCCGTAGGTTGAGCCTGTCGAAACCGGTTCCCTTCGGCAGGCTCAGGGAGCGGGGGTGAATAGTTACGCTTGATAATACGCTGTTCGGGGCTAAGGGGCAACTGGCTCGTCGGCTGGCTCGGGGGTGACCATCACCGCGTTGGCAATGGTCTGCCCAATGACGCGGTTTTCGTTATCAATTTCCACAGTTAGCGGGCCCGCAAAGGGAGCCACTTCTTTAATTTCCAACACAGCGCCAGGCGTCAGCCCCAGTTCAGCCAGATAGCGCAGCATCTCGCTGTTCTCATCGTTTAAGACGTAGACAATGCGGGCGCGCGCGCCGGCAGCCAGCGAGGACAGGGGTTTTGCCTCCACGGCGGTTATAACCCCTTCGCGGCTGGGAATGGGGTTGCCGTGCGGGTCAAACTGAGGGTAATTTAAGGTCGCGGCAATCCGTTCTTCCAGCTTTTCGCTGATGACGTGCTCCAAAATATCCGCCTGTTCATGCACTTCGTCCCAGGTGAAGCCCAACGCTTCGATTAAGAAAAGTTCGATCAGGCGGTGATGGCGGATGACTTCCAGGGCCACTTTGGCGCCGGCGTCTGTGAGCGTCACCCCATAATGCTTTTCATAATTCACCAGGTTCAGCTTTGCCAGCCGCTGGATCATACTGGTGACCGAACCGGGTTTCACGTCGCGCGCTTCGGCAATGCGCGAAGTAGTCACGGGCGTCTCTGCCTGCGCCAGCGTGTAGATGGTCTTGAGATAATCCTCGATGGCCTGGTGGTTCAGGCTGTTGCGTTGTTCTGACGAACCGGTTTCCAGCGCGTTGATTTTTGGCATATTTACCTCTAATTTTAGGTACTCCAAAAATAGCATGGGGGGGGCGGGGGGTGGGGGGGG
>CAZDSN010000488.1:0-3880 GCA_964507675.1 uncultured Ardenticatenaceae bacterium
GGCGAAGAAGTAGATGTGTTGGGCGCGCCCTTTTTTGTGATGGAGCGGCGCGAGGGCGTGGTGTTGCGCACGCACATGCCGGCAATCTACGCGGCAATACCCCAGGCGGCGCAGCGCATGAGTGAGGCGCTGGTGGATACCCTGGTGGATTTTCACGCGGTGGATTACGCGGCGTTGGGGCTGGCCGGGCTAGGCAAACCGGAGGGGTATGTGGCTCGCCAGGTGGAGGGCTGGTACCGGCGCTGGCAGCAGGCAAAAGTGGTAGAGACGCCGGCTATGGAGGCGGTGTATGGCTGGCTGCGGGCGCATGTGCCGGCATCTTCCTCCCCCACCCTGGTACACAACGATTACAAGCTGGACAACGTCATGTTCGCGCCCACCGATCCCGGGCAGCCGGTGGCTGTTTTTGATTGGGATATGTGCACCCTGGGCGATCCCCTGGTTGATCTGGGCGGACTGCTGGCCTATTGGACCGAACCCGATGACCCGCCTTTCCTGAAGCTGGTAGCCGCCAGCATTATGCCTACCGATCAGACAGGCTTCCTACGGCGGTCAGAACTGGTGGAACGGTACGCCGCCCGCAGCGGTTGCGACGTTTCCCAGATGCGCTTTTACCATGCCCTGGGTTTATTTCGTGTGGTCGTCATCCTGGCGCAGATTTACGTGCGCTACGTGCGCGGCCAGACACAAGATGCCCGCTTTGCCGGCATGGGGCAGCTAATCCCCCTGCTGGCGCAGGCCGCGGAAATGGTTTGCACCGGTTCGTAAAAATATGGCGGCATTACGGCTTTAGCGGGTCGAATGGGCGAAGCGTTCCGGCTGAAATCTCTCCTTTGAAACATGTCCTGAATTGCTGGAATGACGCTACTCCTGTTGCCCAAACAGCGCCCCTGTTCTATAATTTGCGGACAGGTGATATTTTTCATTGGCGCCGGCTGTTGGCAGCCGCAGCGCCTGACTGTGTATAAGTGTGATGTTAAGCGAAGATGCCGGCATAAACGATCCCGATTCTGACCCTCCCCAACGCTGCTTGCCCAACTTGACTCCCCCGTGCTGCTACAGGCAGCGCTGCCTGTGGCCGTTCGACCATAGGCAGACCGGCCCATGGCAAACCGGCCATAGGCAGGCCTGCCCATGGCAGACCTTTTCTTACCAATAGGTGGGATGACTGTTGGGCCACAATCGTTTTGCTTCCCCGAATTTGAAACAACAAACGACCCTGGCGCATAGGGTGTGGCCGCGCGCGTGCCGCCGCGGCCCGTTTACGGCGGCCGGGATTGCTTATGTCCGGCTTCGGACGCGACTGCTCCCTGCCCCTGCCTCCTTTTTTGCTGCATCGGAAAATTGACCCCATGTCCGTTCTTACTGCGATAATGATTGTCGCCCTGCTTATCTTGATAAATGCGTTGTATGTGGCGGCGGAATTCTCAGCCGTCAAATCGCGCAAAACGCGCCTGATTGAGATGGCCGCAGCCGGCCATGGGCCGGCCCAAAGATTACTTCCGCTGGTGGCCGAGGGCAAGCCGATTGACAATTACGTGGCTGCCTGCCAGATTGGCATTACCGTTTCCTCCCTGACCCTGGGCGCTTATGGACAGCGGGTGTTGGCGCAGGGGTTGGCGCAGCCTGTGGCCCGTATCCTGCCCAGCCTGGGCATACCAGTAGACCCGGGATTGGCAGCCGAAGCCCTGGCTTTGTCCATCACGGTCTGGGTTATTCTTCTGCTTAGCACTGGCTTGCAGGTCGTGATTGGCGAACTGTTTCCTAAATCCGTTGCCGTGCAATATCCTGAACGGGTTGCCCTGGCTACTATCTGGCCCATGCGCCTCTCCTTGTTGCTATTTCGCCCTTTGATCTGGTTCTTTAATGGCAGCGGCGACCTGCTGCTCAAGTTGATGGGCCTGGAACGTAAGGGTCACTACGGCACGCATTCCGTGGCCGAGATTGAAAGCCTGGTAACGGCCAGCAATCAGGGCGGTTTGCTGGAAGATGAAGAGCGGCAGATGCTGCGCAACACGCTGCGCCTGCGCGACCTGACAGCGCGACAGGTGATGGTGCACCGCACGCGCATCGTATCGGCGCCGGTAGAAAGCAGCGTGGCGGAACTGCTGCGGATGTGCATGGAAGAGGGTTTCACCCGTATTCCGCTGTATCGAGACACGATTGACCAGATTGCCGGCATTGTCCACGTCAAAGACCTCTTCCTCCTCCACACCCAGGGCATCCAGGATACGCACACCGTTCTCCGCGATGTCGCCTACGTGCCCGAAACCATGCCCATTGATGAAGTGTGGAACACGCTGCGCCGCACCGGCCACTACCTGGTCGTCGTCTTTGATGAGTACGGCGGCACAGCCGGCTTGATTACGCTGGAAGACCTCATAGAAGAGATTTTTGGCGAATTTCAGGACGAATTTGACCGCGAAGAAAGCCTGTTCACCGAAGACACCGAAGGTCGCTACCACCTGCGCGGCGACCTCCTCATCACAGACGTAAACGAATACCTGCAATTACACCTGCCAGACGAAGAAGCCGACACCCTCAGCGGGCTTATCTTGAGTACATTGGGACGGGTTCCTCGTGAGGGGGAAGAAGTGACCATCAATGGCGCCACCGTGCGCGTGGAAAAAATGGCTGACCTGGGTGTCGCCGAAATCTCCATTCCTAAGCCCCTATCAGCCGTAACCCGCATTCCTGAATGGGAGGACGCCGCCGACGATGAGTAAATTTATTCTGCTGATGGTTGGATTCCCTGGCTTGCTCCTGTTTGCTGCTGCCGCCGCCGTTGAGCCCGCCGGGGCCACTTCCTTGCTGCTGCTGTGGCTGGTTATCTTTGTCCTTGTCCTCATCAACGGCTTCTTCGTTGCCTCCGAATTTGCCATTATTGGCGTCCGCCCTGGCCAGATGGAAGAAAAAACCCACGCCGGCAGCAACGCAGCGCAGCGGGTTCTGTCCGTCCTCAACTCCCCCACGCGGCAAGATGGCTTTATCGCCACCGCCCAACTGGGCATTACCATCGCCTCCCTGGGGCTAGGGATGTACGGCGAACCCCAAATTGCCCATCTCATCGAACCCTATCTGGCGCGGTGGTTAGATAGCCAGCCTGATCCTGCCCTGGTCAGCACCCTCGGCTACCTGATTGCCGTCACGATACTCACCTACATTCACATTGTAGTTGGCGAAATGCTTCCCAAATCCATAGCCCTCAGCGCCCCCGCCCGCTCGGCCATCGCCGTCGTTGGTCCCATGATGGTCATTCAACAACTTTTGCATTGGCCCGTGCGCGCTCTCAATGGCATTGGCGTGCTGCTGCTGCGCCTGTTTCGCGTGCCGCCCGCTCAAGGGCAGGATCGTTTGCACACACCTGAAGAGATCCAGCTCATTGTCGAAGCCAGCACCGAACGCGGCTTGTTGAACCTGAGCGAAGAGGAAATGATCCGCAACATTTTTGACTTTGGCGACCGCCACGTAGGTCAGGTGATGACCCCGCGCACCAAGGTGCAGGCTATTGCCTGCGATATGAGCTATGCCGAAATGAAGCAGTTCGTCACCGCCAGCCGCCACAGCCGCTTCCCTGTCTACGAAGAAGACCTGGACCACATCATTGGCATTCTGCACCTGAAAGACCTGGTGGGTTACGAACTGGATGGCTCTGGCCCATTTGATTTGCGCCAGGCAGTACGGGCAGCACCTGCCGTGCCGGAAGCGGTCTACGTGGCGGAGCTGTTAGATGATTTCCGCCGCAAGCGGCTGCACATGGCGATTGTATTGGATGAGTTTGGCGGGCTTGCCGGCATTGTCACCCTGGAAGACCTGGTAGAAGAAATCGTGGGCGAGGTGCGGGATGAATTTGATCAGGAGAAGGAGCCGCTGGAGTTGA